>JABWAT010000019.1 GCA_013360915.1 Bacteroidota bacterium | reverse complement strand
GGTGATCGCTGCGGTTAAGGTGGTCTTTCCATGGTCCACGTGACCGATCGTTCCCACGTTAACGTGCGGCTTACTCCGGTCGAATTTCTCTTTTGCCATCGTCTTTTCTCCTGATTGCTAAAGGATTCTAATGTTACTGGGTTAGAGCTTGCGACCGGGATTGAACCGGTGACCTCGTCCTTACCAAGGACGTGCTCTACCAACTGAGCTACGCAAGCATGAGTCCGGATTCGAATCTGCCAGACGGATTACCACCTGACAATCTTACCGGTCACTGAGCGGGAGACGGGACTTGAACCCGCGACCAACAGCTTGGAAGGCTGTGACTCTACCACTGAGTTACTCCCGCAAAATCAGCGTGCGCAGGGAAGGGTTCGAACCTCCGTAGACTCGCGTCGGCAGATTTACAGTCTGCTGCCATTAACCACTCGGCCACCTGCGCGTGCTGTTTTTTTCGAGCTGGCAATGGGACTCGAACCCGCAACCTACTGATTACAAATCAGTTGCTCTACCAATTGAGCTATGCCAGCGGCTGAAAAAAAATAGTTTTGCCGCTTTTAAAAACAAACGGACTGCAAATTTAGAACGGGATCAGAAAGAATGCAAGTCAGGCTGGCGGATTTTTTTTACGACGGAACCACCAGATGGTGAACCAGGTCAGGGCAACCACACCGGCCAGGATAAGAACAGCCACGGACCAGGACTGGAGGTAATCGCCAATCACCCTCCAATTCCGTCCAAGCAGTTGCCCGAGTCCGAGAAGGAGTGCGTTCCAGACCAAAGCGGAGACGAGTGCAGCCAGGGTTGTTTTCCAGAAGAAGAGGTTTCCGATGCCGGCAAACAGGGAAATCACCGCCCGGATACCCGTCAGAAACCGGTTGAAAATGATCAGCCAGTAGCCAAAACGGGCAAATTTCTCGTTAACAGTCAGAATCTGGCTCTTCGGCAGGAAACTCATCCTGCCGGTCTTCATGATGCTATCGCCCAGCCAGCGTCCGATGCCATAGAGATGGATAAATCCGAGGAGTGAGCCAAGCGTGGAAAAAAACAGGGCTTCCCAGAAACTGATCACTCCCACGCCGACCAGGTAGCCGCTGAAGACAATCAGAAGGTCTCCGGGGATGGGAGGGAAAATGTTTTCAAGATAGGAAACCACCAGGATGGTCAGATAAATATAGGTATCCTTGAGGTCGGCCAGCTGATTGATGAGATCGTTGAAGAAATCGGTCATGAACCACTCACCAGCAAGGCCGTTGCATAGGCTTCAATCCCCTCTTCGGCTCCGACAAAACCCAGTTTTTCAGATGTTTTTCCTTTGATACCGATCCTGAAAACCTCCAGCCCAAGGACATCCGAGATATTTTTCTTCATGGCGGGAACATGCGGAAGCAGTTTAGGCCGGTCACAGATAACGACAGAATCCAGACTGATGATGGAAAAGCCGGCTGCCTGAATTTTTTGATGGGAATACCTGAGAAGTTCCAGTGAGTTGGCTCCTTTCCAGTCAGCGGACGAATCGGGGAACAGCTGACCGATATCACCCAGCCCGGATGCACCCAGAATGGCATCGGTGATGGCATGCAGGAGCACATCGGCATCGGAATGACCAAGCAATCCAAGGTGGAAATCGATCTTAACACCTCCGATAATAAGGTCTCTGCCGGGAACAAGCCGGTGAACATCGTAGCCAATGCCTGTGCGAAGGTTATAAATGGATGTCATGGGTAATCAGGGTAGAGACAAGATCAAAGTCGGCTCTGGTGGTTATTTTCAGATTGTAAGGAGAAGCTGGCACGCATTGAACGGGAACACCCGCTTTCTCTGCAAAAAACACATCGTCGGTTCCGGCCAGGCCCGATTGGCGGATCTGCCTTAAAACCTCAAGACCTGTCTTACGGTTAAACCCCTGAGGGGTCTGAGCAAGAAACACACCGGCTCTGGGAATCGTGCCCAGCACCTCTCCCGAATCGGAAACCTGTTTAACCGTATCACGAGAATAATACCCCGCAACCACAGCCGGATGAGTGAGAAGCACTTCTGCACACAGGCGGATGGTTTTAGGATCGACCAAAGGGCGGGCCGCATCATGAATCAGCACGCGGTCACACGAAGACAATGCCGCTTCCAGTCCGTTCGCCACTGAGTCCTGTCGTTCCGGGCCCGATTCAACCACTTCAACCGAGACGCCTTCATCCTCCATCCATTGCCTGACCACAGAATGGTAATCGGGATGAACCACCAGGATAATACGGGAAAAAACACCAGCCACAACGAACCGGCGGACGGTATGAACGATCACCGGGTCATTGCCAATAAGAAGGTACTGTTTCGGGGTGTCACTGCCAAACCGTTTACCGGAGCCACCGGCAACGATTATTGCAGCAAGAGTGGGTTCTGACATCCGCAGGCCGTCAGATAATCAGCATTCCATCGCCATAACTGAAAAAGCGGTATTCATCCTTAACTGCCTTTTTATACGCCTTGGTAATAAACTCAGGATCAGCAAAGGCAGATACCAGCATGATAAGCGTACTTTCCGGCTGATGGAAATTGGTAATCAGTTTATCGACGATTTTGAATTCATATGGGGGAAAAATGAACTTATCGGTCCATCCTTCACTGGCTTTCAGTTTCCCTTCTGCGGTCACACTGGTCTCGAGAGTCCGGACAACGGTGGTTCCCACAGCCACAATATTTTTTCCTGCATCAATGGCTTTATTTACCACCTGGGCAGTGCTGTCAGGGATCCGGTAATATTCTGAATCCATCCGGTGCTTGGTCAGGTCTTCAACTTCAACAGGGCGAAAGGTTCCGAGTCCGATATGAAGGGTGACCGGCACAATATGAACCCCTTTGGCGCGGAGCTGTTCCATCAGTTCGCTGGTAAAATGCAGGCCTGCAGTCGGGGCAGCCACTGCTCCGGTTTCGCGTGCATAAACCGTCTGATAATCGGTTTTATCAGATTCAACGGCATCCCGTTTGATGTATGGAGGGAGCGGTGTATTCCCGATCCGGGTGATAATTTCGAAAATATCATCCCCTTCGTAGAGGAAGCGGATGGTGCGGCCCCGGGAGGTGGTATTGTCGATGACCTCGGCAATCAGCCCTTCATCAAAATAAATTTTGTTACCAATCCTGACCTTTCTGGCCGGATCGACAACGACATCCCACAGTTTATTTTTCTTATCAAGCTCACGGAGCAGAAAGACTTCGATGCGGGCATCGGTCTTTTCCTTGTACCCATATAATCGTGCCGGGAATACGCGGGTATCGTTGATAACGAGGACATCACCCGACTTAAAGTAGGAAGGAAGGTCTTTAAAGGTCTTTCCATCGATGGTCTTTTTCTCGCGGTTGAGAACCATCATTCTGGCTTCATCCCGGTTTGCTAACGGGAATTCGGCGACAAGTTCTTTGGGGATTGTAAACCTGAAGTCGGATAATTTCATGCGTTTCCTCGTGACAAGACCCGGGATTTTACACTTTCCAAAACCCCTAACCTTATAAAAATAAACAATTTATTACAACGAACAAAACCAGCGACACCAAGCTGATCACGATGGGCGCACCCTTTGGATGACCTCACCGGATAATCGGGCAAGGGACGGATCGGGAACCACACGGGAAAGGACCATCAGTCCGGTAATTCCGGCCGGAAGATCCACGGCAGACCATTTCACCGCATCTTTGGCCGTCATGATTAGTGCCTCACAACCAGCTTTAAGCATCCATTGAACCACATCTGATTTTACAGGTTGGGGGTACGGTTCATGATCAGGAAAGGCCCGGGTTACCACCACGGGAAGCCGCGATTTCTGCAGGGACAAGAAAAACTGGTCAGGATCACCAATACCTGCAATGGCGGCAACCCGCCTGAACGGCAAGGAGGAAACGGGCCACTGATTTCCGGTGCTCCACTCGATGAGTGTGGCGGGTTCCTGAGCGAAAAGCGCCTGATGAACGGGTTCCGTTCTTCGGAAGACCGGCCACTCTCCCGGGGCAGTCCTTGTCCAGACCAGCCAATGGGCGCGATTTAAACCTGACACGGGTTCTCTGAAGGGACCGGAAGGCAACAGCCAGTGAGTTCCAATCCAGGACGGGTAGTCCTGAACCACAATGTCCATATCCCGGTGTAAGGCCCGGTGCTGAAAGCCATCATCCATAATGAGAACATCGGGTTTAAAATGAGCGCACAAGTGGTTGGCTGCAATCAGCCGTTTTTCGGATACCGCCACAAGAAGTCCGGGAAGGGATCGAGCCAGTTCGACAGGTTCATCGCCTCCCTGATCGGCAGTTACGAGGACGGATCTTCCATCAGAAACCAATACAAAACCGCGGGTTGACCTGCCGTAACCTCTGGAAACCAATCCGACGGTGAATCCCTCTCTGATCAGGATACCTGCCAGCCAGGCAGTAACCGGGGTTTTTCCTGTACCACCGGCGGTGAGATTTCCGACCGAGATAACCGTCACCGGCACCTTTTCAGGTTTCAGCCATCCGGTCTGCCAGGCCAGATTTCTGCACCAGATGGCCAGACCGTACAAGGCGGTCAGCGGAAGCATGATCCATTGCCAGGCTGTCCCGAACCGCTTCATTCCCAGCTGCCGTTGCCTGAAACCCGGCCCTGAATCCGACTTGCAGCCTCGCGGCTTGCAGACAGACTTCCCAGTTGTTTTCTCAGCCGGGCCAGTTTTTCGATAACCATTTCGCGTCCGGCAGGCTGATCCAGCCAGGAGAGTATCTGTTTCCGGATGGATTCCGGATTGGCTTCATGCTGAATCAGTTCGGGAACAAGCTGTTCATCGGGGATGATATTCACGAGTGAAATTCGGTCGAGGCGCAGAATGAAGCGCCCGATCAGGTAGGTAAGCCAGCTGGTTTTATAGACGACGATCAGAGGAGTTCCACATAAAGCTGTTTCAAGGGTGGCTGTGCCGGAGGCCACCACCGACAGGGTGGAATGTCCCATGAGATCATGTACTTTACCGAAAACCACCGGAATTCCTGCCTCTCCGGCAGGTTTATAAACATCTGGCGGCAGATGATTAACACCCGCCACAGCCGCAGATACCCTGCCCTGTTGGATCAGAGGAAGAACAGCATTGACCATTACCGGCAGAAGGGCACTGACTTCCTGGCTGCGGGAACCAGGCAGAAGACCGATCAACGGCCGGTCGTCTGGGAGCGAAATTGAGGAAAGAAAAGCGGATGAGGAGCCCGATACCTCAATCTGCTCGACAAGTGGATGGCCCACAAAGTGAGCACGGATTCCTGCTTTTCTGAAAAACGGTTCCTCAAAGGGCAGGATGCAAAGCATCAGATCGACATACCGTCTGATGTCCTTGAGTCTTCCCTTCCCCCAAGCCCAGACCTGAGGGGCGATGTACCAGATGACGGGAACATTATTCTGATGAAGAAACCGGGCAAACCGGAGATTAAACCCCGGATAATCAATCAGAACGGCATACACCGGCCGGCGATCGGCTACCGCCTGTTCGAGTGTTTTCTTCATTTGAAAAATGAAGGGCAGGTGCCGGATCACCTCGGTAAAGCCCATGATCGAAGTCTGGCTGATATGAAAAAACAGTTCAACACCCTCTGCCTTCATCCGGTCACCGCCCATTCCGAAGAAGGTTAGCTGAGGATTGAGAGCTTTGAGTTCACGAACCAGGTCTGCACCATGCCGATCACCCGAGGCTTCCCCCGCCAGTATCATGACTGCGGGTGGTTTTTCAGGCAGGGACATCTTCATCAAACCGGACTGAGACCAACTTGGACACCCCTTTTTCTTCCATGGTAACGCCATACAGGGTATTGGCTACTTCCATGGTTTTTTTATTGTGGGTGATGATGATAAACTGGGTGTCCTTACTGAACCGCCGGATGATTTTTGAGAAACGATCAATGTTGGCATCATCCAGTGGTGCATCCACTTCATCAAGAATACAGAAAGGTGACGGTTTTACCAGATAGATGGCAAACAGAAGCGCGATTGCCGTCAGCGTTTTCTCTCCGCCTGACAGCAAGGTGATGGACTGAGGTCTTTTCCCGCGTGGTTTTGCAATGATTTCAATTTTGGCTTCCAGCGGATCCGGATTGTCTTCGAGGATAAGATCGGCTTCATCGCCGGGTTCGAACAGGGTCGCAAAGGTTGAATGAAAGTTATCCCGGATCTGGGTAAACACATTCTGAAACTGGGTCTGTGCGGTCTGATTTATCTCATCAATCACCTGTTTCAGGTTGGCTTCGGCTCCGACCAGATCCTCGCGTTGAGAAGACATGAACTCGAATCGTTCCCTGGCAGCCTTATACTCTTCAAGGGCTCCGGTATTCACATTGCCAAGACCTCTGATCCGTTCGCGGTACCGTTTCACTTCGTCGGCAAGCCGGGCGGAATCCATGTCGGACTGATCGGTAAAGGTTTTAACTGCCAGTTCAACATTGTAATCGTCAAGAATCCGGCGTTCAAGGCTGGTGATAGAAAACTCGGTTTCCTGAATTTTAAGTTCATGCCCTGTCCGGAGGTTCAACAGAGTTTCTTTGCGGATCCGGAGGTCCCTCAGACGTGATTCAATGCGGTTGACATCGCCCCGTAATTCAGATTGCCGGACCTCGAGCTGATCGATGGTCACCCTGGATTGATCACGGGTTTCGTAAAGCGACACCAGCCGGGTTTCAGCTTCACTGATTTCCCTGATGATCAGGTCAATCTGTTGTCTGGAGTTTTGAATATCGGATAGCCGGCGGGTAATCCGGTCGGAAAGGTCTGTCTTTTGTTCCCGAAGTCGTTTCAGGTCATTGGCAGCATTTTCTGCCTGACTCTGGAAGGTAATCCATTTGGCACGTGCATCCTGCAACTGAGCCGATTGAGACGTCCATTCGGATTCCAGCTGACGCAGCGACTCCTGCATGGTGGCAGAAGATCCCTGAAGCTTTTTAAGCTCGTAAGATTTTTCATCGATATCGGGGAGCAGGTCTTCTATCTGTCCATTCAGCAGCCGGGTTTCCTGTTCCAGACGAAGGATTTCCTGTTCATCATAACCGGCACGTTTCTTCGAAGATTGAATGGAGGCATCTAACTGAGCGGCCTGTTTTTCCAGTTCTGAAACCCGTTTTCTGATATCGCGAACCACCTGATCAGAACGGGAAAGCAGCAGGGCATCCAGTCCCGATTGCAGTTGAGTGATCTCTCCTGCCGATTTTTCCTTCTTCTCTTTCCATTGGGAAATGATCCTTTCCAGATCATTCAGTTTTGCTTCCACCCCGAGTCTGGATTCCTTCTCGTTTGCAGAGGCGCCTCCCCGGATGGCCGATTGATCGCTGAAGATGAAACCGTCAGAAGTCAGAAACGTCAGGGATCCATGCTGTTTCTGCAGATTGGCTGCTGTTTCCCTGTCATCGGTAACGTAAACACCCCAACACAGAACCGCCAGCAATCCGTCGGGCAGCGACCGGGAGGAAACCACCTCCTGCAGAGGACGGGCCCCTTTCAGGACCGGCATTGACTGATCGGGACCAGAGGTGACCCGGTCGGTGAGGATAAATCCCGCAAGACCCTTTTTCTCGGATTTCAGCCAACTGAGATGTTCCAGAGCATCTTCGGCCGAGTCGGCAACCAGCAGGGAGCCACGATCGCCCAACCACCGGTTAATGACAGGGACATACCGGTCATCTGAAACCACCAGCAGATCGGCCAGCGTTTTCTTTTTCTTCAGTTTTCCCTGTCTGATCAGCAGCCGGGTTCCTTCGGGAAGATCTTCATGACTTTCCAGAACGGAAAGGAGGAAGGATTTCCGGTTTTCGTGAGTCCGTATTTCCAGATCGGAGGCATTAAGCAAGGTCCGGGCAGCATCGATCTGTTTCCGGGTTTCTTCGATCTGCGATTCGACCTGCTGCAACCGGGCTTCCTCTGCTGCAACCTGTTCCTGGGAACGTTTCAGTTCGAAGCGGATTTCATCCAGCTCAGAAGTCAGGTCATCGGATTGTTCGGTGAAGGAACTGATTTCCTTTCTGAGAACACCAATCCGGTTCTGAGCGGCATCGCGGCGGGCCACCAGTCTTTCACGCTCCGTCTCAATCTGTGAGAGGTCCCGGTTCAGTGTCTGAACCTTTTGCAGGGCTGCACCGACTTCACGGCGTTTTTCACTGACCGATTGCTCAAAGGAAGAAAAGGTTTCCTGTACCAACTGGAAAGCCGTTTCGGCAGAGGCAGCCAGTTTGGTCAGGTTTTCCAGCCGGGCTTCGGTTTCAGATTCCGGACTTTTCAGGCTGTCCAGGGTCTGATGAATTTCAGCAATTTCCTGCTCGTGCCGCCGGATGCTCTCCTCGTTGCTTCTTTTTCTTTCCCTGCGGACCGAAATGCCTTCTTCTTCACGCTGAATAGACTGAATCTGAACATTCATTTCCTTCTGGCGGATGGAAAGTTCATTCTGAATAACGGTCAGTTCCAGATTGGTCTTTTCGAGGGCAGCATCCTCGGTTATTACAGCAGTTGATTCGGTTTCCAGCTCATGAATCAGCTTATTCAGGGCTTCTTTCAGCGGATCCAGACGAAGACGGAGTGCAGAGTATTCACGTTCTGAATGGTTCAGATCGAGATCCCTCAGTTCCTTCATGTACACTTCATACAACTCGGCCTTTTTGGCCTGCCGCTCAAGCGACTGAACACTTTTCTGAACCTCGGCAATGATGTCATTGATCCGTTCCAGATCATGCCGGGTTTGTTCTAATTTCTTAAGAGCCTGTTTGCGGCGGACTTTGTATTTGGTCACCCCGGCGGCTTCTTCAAATAATTTCCGGCGATCATCGAACCGTTCTGAAAGGATATCCTCGATCATCTTTAACTCGATGACGGAATAAGCATCGGGGCCCATTCCGGTATCCATAAAGAGATCAACAATATCCTTCAGGCGGCAGGGAATTTTGTTAAGCAGGTATTCAGATTCACCCGACCGGTAAAGTCTGCGGGTGATAATAACTTCTGAGTATTCAGTAGGGAGGATATTCTTGGTGTTTTCGATGGTCAGAGAGACCTCTGACATACCAAGTGGCTTACGGGTCCGGGTTCCGTTGAAGATCACATTCTCCATTTTATCGGACCGGAGGGTGGAGGCCTTCTGTTCCCCGAGCACCCAGCGGATGGCATCGGCGACATTGGTCTTTCCGCAGCCGTTGGGCCCGACAATCGAGGTGATTCCCTGATCGAAACGGACCGTGGTCTTCTGTGCAAAGGATTTGAATCCGTGCAGTTCGAGTTTACTGAGATACATGCATTACCACCGGACCGTATTCACCCAATAATCCCAGTAAGCAAAGGCCTGATAGTGATAATGGTAGTGAAACACTGTCAATGCCACCGCTGCCACCAGTAAAAGAAGCCCACTGAGGTACACTTTACCTGCTCCGGACATGAGGATGACCGAAAGTCCTTTTAAAATTCTGAAAAACAGCCAGATCAGCACAAGACCGATTACCAGAAAGGTCAGCCAGATCCAGTCAGATCCTGCCCCGGCAACCTGTTCAAATATCATTGGAACCGGCACAAGCAGCAGCACGGGGGTCGAGGACCAGGTCATGGCGATCATCACCTGAGAAAAACCCACCCGTGTACGGAAAAGCCAGGCAAACGCGATTCCGATTCCAACCCCGATGATTAAAATCAGAACTATCAAGCCGGAAAGAGACAGAATTCCCACCACCGGGTTCCATACCAGACCAATGAGAACCGACCGGATGGATTCCCAAGGCAGGAGAATACTGAGGAGAAAGTCGACCGAGGAATCGTTTCTGAACGCATACAGCACACTGATCAGCAGGGAGGCAAAGGTGGCCGTGATCATGATCAGGAGGCCAAGTGACTGGAATCCGAGCATAACCCGCTGCTCTCTGACATCGGAGAAAAAGTTAAATGACCGCACAAAACTTCTGGTCAGATTGTCCTTGAACCGACGGTTTGAACTGTACAGAAACGAAAAGAAGAAAATGATCAGTACACCGACCACAGGAAAAACGACCTGAATATCATTCTGAAACCGACCCACGGACGGATTAAAAACCACTTCTCCGGCAAAGAGCGATTTCAGATAATCCATGGCTGGCCGTACCTGACCATCTGATGAAACCAATCCGGTGTAAACCAGCTGATCATCAGAGAAACCCGATTTCATGCTGACGGCACCTGCAGGTTTATCATTCCAGGAGCGAATGACGGCCCCTGCGGCCTGTTTTGAATCCCGGATCAGTGGCCAGGTATCCATCAGATATTTGGCCTGATGCTGTACGCTGTAAGGATCGGCATAGCCCTGATGGTTGGCCGGGTTAAACTGGATTCCAAGACCGGTTATTAAGGAAGGACGATCGTCAGAAAAATCGGTGAGAAATTGTCTGGTCTCCTGCAGGTTCAATCCGGTCACATCAATAAACGGAAGGATCCCCGGAGCCAGAAGGGGAACCAATTCACCGGCAGGAATGGTGACGGCTGGTTTTAAATGCGGCCAGGATCCCGCGATCAGTTGACCCCATTCGTTATACCAGCTCAGATCGGAAGTAGAAAGAACCGGGCCGCCCAGTGAAAATGCCACCACTGAGGGGTGAAGGGATTCCGTTTCAAGCTGACGGGTTGCCTGATTGGCCAGCACCTGCTGATAACCCGGGTCACTCATAAACGAGACAGGAACATCTGACACAGGTAATCCGGAAAAGACCATCAGTCCAAGAGAATCACATAGAGCCAGGACATCGTGTGTGGGTGGATAGCCCGCAAACCGGACTGTATTGACCCCTGCCCGTTTCATGGCCAGCAAATCTTTGCGGGCGGCCGCCAATGCATCGGCCGACCGGTGGTGATTGTAATACTCAACTCCCTTGATTTTCAGCGTATCAGTACCAATCACCCAGGCATTTTTCAATGCGGTCAATTGCCTGAATCCGGTGAAGAGATCGGCCTGATCAATGATCGTGGTATCACGGCTTACCGTGACCGAAACACGCTGAACCGAGGGTGCTGAAGGTTTCCACTGAGGACCTGCAAAGGAAAGTGTTGGAAAACGGAGCTCTCCGGTCTGTGCAGAGGCCGATCCGGCCGTCATGGACTGATCATACCAAACCATTTTCCCGGTTGAGTCACTGACGGTCACCCGAACGCTAACCGGTTTTTCTCCCTCGCCGAAGGCTTGAGACACCCTCAAGCGAACGGTCGGAGAAAAAACGACCTGATCACCACTAATCGAATAAGCCGGGGAGACCGATCCGATTGAGACCGGACCAGATATGACCAATTCTGGTACCGAAAAAATTCCTGCGACCGGACGCGGACCACCCGGTTTGCTGATCAGAGGAACCGTGCCCTTATAATCTGGTGAAGTTTCCATTTCGATCCTGAGGACAGAAACAGGACCGTTAAAAAATTCGGAGGGAATGGGAACCTCGAGCGGTAGGTATCCGCCCGGGTGAAGGACGATCAGCTGATCATTCAGATACAATCTGGATTGGAAATTGATGCCTGCAGACCGCAGGATCACGGTTTTATTGATCAGGTCGGGTGTGTCGAAACTGGTTTGCAGAATCAGCTGGCCGGCCGGACCCGTAAAGAAAGGAAGATCAATCGGTTGTGCAGGTTCAGCAGACAGCAGCAACCAGCCCGATCCGAGACGAAGGGTCTGCTGGGTGGAAGCAGGGGTCTGTGCCAGGCCTGAAGTCAATATCAGAAATGCGGCAATCAGCCCGAAAATGGCCCGTTTTGAGAAAAAATTCATGAAGGATGAGGTGGTTAAAAAGTTGCCGAAGGTACTTAACAGGGCCTGTAAAATCAATTTAATCCGGAATCAGCGATCCGGGCGGGTACGGCCGGAATATTCACTGCACAAGTCACGGACCTGGCAGGTTTCGCAAGAAGGATTTTTTGCTTTACAGGTGTACCGGCCATGCAGGATGAGGTAATGATGAAACCGGTACCAGTCCGATTCAGGTAGTCGTTTCCGCAACTGTTCCTCTGTTTTACTGACGTTGGAGGCTTTCGCAATTCCCAATCGGTTTGATACCCGGAACACATGGGTATCGACAGGAAAGGCCGGAATGTTGAAAGCACAGATCAACACCACAGAGGCTGTTTTTCTGCCAACTCCGGGAAGCCGCTGAAGGTCCTCCATGGAAGCGGGGACTTCACCACCAAATTCATCAATCAATTGTACAGAAAGTGAATAGATGTGACCGGCCTTTGTGCGGTTGTAATTGATGGACCGGATATAATGAAAAATGCCTTCCTCACCCAGAGACACCATGCTTGTTGGGTCAGGAGCCACGCGGAAAAGCGTTCTGGTGATCACATTTACCTGACGGTCGGTGGCCTGCGCAGCCATGACCGTTGCCACCAGCAGCTGATAGGGAGTATTGAACTCCAGTTCCGTCTGGGGCGATGGAATCAGTTGCCCGAAACGGTCGGTGAGTTTGCTGATTTTTTCACGGAGTGTCATGAACCGGTTCCCGGGTTGTTCGCCATAATCAGCTTGACCAGGCTGGCGATTGCCCGGGGTTCAGGCATTGGCTGAGTAACCAAAAGAAAAGGATATCAGGCGTTTATCTGATTTCTTCTACGGCTTCATCGACCCGTTTTTCAAGAAGAGTCAGCTTTTCTTCCGCTGCTTTGATTTTCTCTTCGCTGGCTTTGAGCTTATCGGAAGGCATCGTCTTGTTCTTCCTTGCCTTTTCCAGTTTCTCTTTAGCCAGATTCAGTTTTTCCCGGGCTTCCTTAACCCGGTCCTGTTTTCTGGCCATTCCGGGATGTTTTGCCCGGGCAGAATCGGCACGGGCCTGACCAAATTCTTTGCCAGCCAGATCCCCTTTGTTTTGACCGTAGGCATGAACCTGGCCATGATCGGATCCTTTGGATTCAGATGATTCCCCCTTTGACGGTTTATCATCTTTGGGTCCCATGGGTTTTCCATCAGGTCTGCCAGGATGAGAAGGTTTGTCATCACCCTTTTTACCTGATTTTTCAGAGTCAGGACGTTTTCCGGATTTTTCAACGACCGATTTTGCGTCCTCTGTTGCTTTCTTCGCTGCCTTTTCGGCTTTTTCCTTTGCTGCCTGCATTTTTTCCTTTGCAGGATCGGGGACCTGTGCAGTGGCAAGGACCGCAGGAATGACCAGAGATAATGTTAAACTCAACAGGGCAGAAATCTTTTTCATTATTCCAGTTCCTTCAGAATGTCGTCAACGTCTGCAGAGACGGAATCTATTTCGGCGGATAGCGTATCGGCTTCCATAACTGCCACGGAATCGGCTATTGCTGCCGGTTCGGGTTGTTTATCGGGTGATGAACAGGCCAGAAGACCTATCAGAAAAGAAAATGAAAACAAATAGCGCATGATTCCTCCTGTGAAAAGCGGACTAAACATACGCAGGGTGCGATTACCGATCAATTCCGGCAACAGACGGGTTAACGAAGAAGGAACGCCACCGCCTCGCAACGGTTTTTAACACCCAGTTTCCGGTAGATCGATTTCAGGTGAGTCCGGGTGGTTTCAACCGAGATGCAAAGGGTTGAGGCGATGGTCCGGTAGTCACCGCCTCGAACCAATTCGGTGAGCACTTCTTTTTCCCGATTGCTGAGATCCAGTCCTGAAACCCGGTTCCAGAGACGGGTGGTAGCGGGTTCCACACTGTCGGGCTGAATTACCATGGGATGAAGACCCGATTGCTGGAACGGGATGTTATTCATGAGCATGAAGGTTTTAATATGCATCAGGTAATCGGCGGGCACGGCAAAGAACACCATGTCCTGTTCGCTGAGCGGTTTCCGGAGTTGTGGGGTGGACAATCGTGCAGCAGGCATTTCAGAAATCTCCATCGGGAATAAAACGACCAGACACTGACCTGGAAAACCGCCGGACGGCAGCAGAATGGGCCATCGCTTCGGTCCGTACCAAACGGAAATCGTCTTCACTGACTGACTGGTCTACCCAAACGGTCTGAACCGGTTGAGTCATTCCTTTCAGCAAGCGGCAGGCCGTTGCCGGATTGGTGGCGGTAAAGATGTCGGCCGAATCGGGAGCCAGTTGAACCCTGAGCGCTTTTAATGTTTGCAGATCGGGAGCAACAATGAGAATCCGTTCGTGTTGTGTCTGTTCCATGACCCTGTCTTCTGCACAGGGTGTGCCACTTTTCCCGGGCAGTCATGGGATGTTGAAGAATCTTCCTTCAAACCTGTACAGGCCAGGCATAAAAAGGCTGAAAGATTATGCTGTAAAGCGGTTATTGCGGGTTTTAAGGAAAAGGCCTTAACACTCTTTTTAAGACTGGTGGTATTTGCTGCAGAGGAGTTCTAGTGGTTAAATGCAGGGTCCGTTCACATCCGGTGACAGGTGTAATCTGGAGTTTACACCTGTCGGTTCAGCAACTGATGAAGATAATTGCGGGAAATACCAAGAAGACGGGCAGCCTGAGACTTGTTCCCGGCCGATTTTTCAAGCGCCTGAAGGAGCAATTGCTGACGGAAAGCAGCCAGTTGTGCTTCAAGATTCATTTCACCGGAGGGACGGATGTCTGGTGCATCATCCAGGATTTCCGGAGGAAGGTCCCGAAGTCTGATCACGCCATTTTCGCAAAGAATCATGGCCCGTTCCAGAACATTCTCGAGCTCTCTGATATTACCGGGCCACCCCCAGGTCACCAGCGCTTCCATCGCTTCATCGGCCACAACCGTTCCGCTGAGGCCATTCTTTTGTTCAAGTGCAGGCAACAAGTGCCGGACGAGCAATGGAATATCGGTTTTGCGGTTCCGCAACGGAGGCAGGTGGAGTGAAATCACATTCAACCGGTAGTACAGATCTTCGCGGAATTGCTGAGTCTCAACCATCGATCGTAGGTTGCGGTTTGTGGCGGCAACGACCCTTACATCGACCTGAACCGGCTGGGTTCCGCCAACCCGGTCGAAGGTCCGTTCCTGAATGGCTCTTAGCAGTTTTCCCTGCAGATCGAGTGGCAGATCACCGATTTCATCGAGGAAGATGGTTCCTTCGGCTGCCTGTTCAAATTTCCCCGGCTTGCGCTGAAGGGCACCGGTAAAGGCTCCTTTTTCATGTCCAAAGAGTTCCGATTCAATCAGGTCGGCTGGAATGGCCGTGCAATTCACGGCAACAAAAGGACCCGATTTCCGTCGTGAATTTCTGTGAATGGCCCTTGCAATCAGTTCTTTTCCGGTACCACTTTCACCCAGAATCAGAACCGTTGCTTCACTGGGGGCCACCCGGCGGGTAATGCGGATCGTATCGCGGAATACACCTGAGTTACCAATCACCCCTTCATAGATAAATTCGTTTTCAGGGATGGCAGGAGTTGCCATGGTTTCAAGATCCCGCAAACGTCTGAGCTGGAAAAGACGCGGAGCCAGCATGCTGCAGAATTCCATGAGAGAAGGAAGAAATCCGGTTTGAAAGGGTTCGGCCGTTTCATCCCTGTCGAGGTAAAGAACCGCCACCAATTCGCCTTCCCAATGAATGGGAAATGCCAGGACCGAGCCAACCTCGAGTCGTTGAATGGTTTCATACCGTCCGGGCTGATCCCTGGAAGAAATGATCAGGGGCTGTCCCGGTGACTGACGAAGTGAATCGGATAAAATGGCCCTGCTGATCTGCGAGCCCGGATCCATCACCTCCTGATGACCGATCCGGCGGGCGGTGAACACATCAACGGCCCCATCAGCAGACAGAGTGGTCAGAAATCCCCGGTTTGCACTGGTCATTGCAACCAGGGTATCAAGGGCAAAATCGAGTAGTTTCCCCAGATCCTTTTCACCCAGGATGGTACGAGCCTGTTCCAGCCGTGTATCTGGAGTTCCCCGGTCCGGTGATCCTGCAGATTTCATCAGCAAAGCCTCCAGAATCATCACATCATGGAATGCCTTCTGCACCGACAGGCGGATGGGTTCATCCAGCGGGTGGTTTCCAAGGGAACGAAGGTGATCCTGAATTTTCTGTAATTGAGCTTTTATATCTGGGTTCATGTATTAAAAATACTTAAGTGCTGCCGGTATTTCATTCCCGAGGCGGAATTAACTGGCCAGGTCGGTTCCCAGTATTCCCAGAGCGGCATCGATTTCGGCATGATTTCCGACCATGACAATTACATCACCCGGAGCG
The DNA here is from genome assembly GCA_013360915.1 of Bacteroidota bacterium. NCBI lineage: Bacteria > Pseudomonadati > Bacteroidota > Bacteroidota bacterium. The sequence goes on along the minus strand of JABWAT010000019.1, from coordinate 34,567 downwards.
AATACCCAATCCGGCGATGGCGTGTTGACCGATGCCCCATCACGGATAACGGCAATCACGTGAATGCCAGCCCGGGAGGTGAGACCACTATCACCCAGACTTATTCCGCTGACGGGCGACCCTTCGAGGATAACTGCCGACTCGGTGGTGGTTGCAGCCAGAATATAGGGAAGTTGGCCCAGCGTCTCCTTGCTGACCGATTGTCCTTCAAGAGTTCCATACCGTTCCTTACGGATGATCGCAATCTGGGAAGCAATGATATTTCTGGGAATATGGAAATACCGGAGTGTGCGGGAAAAGATCTCGATGGATGTTTCAAATTCTTCCGGAATCACCTGATCTGCTCCGGCTGTATAAAGCGGGCCCAGGTCATTGATGTAACGGGTCCGGGCGATAATGTGCAGGCCTTTATTCAACGTTCTCGAAACCTGCACAATGCGGGTGGTTGAGTATACATCCCCGGTGGAAATAACCAGAACAGACGCTTTTCTGATTTTCAGCTCATCGAGAATTTCCTGTGTGGTGGCATCGCCAAACACCACCGGGTGGCCTTCGGACCGCGCCTGACTAAACCGGACATGCTGCAGTTCAGAAATCACAAACGGAATACCTGTTTCCTTCAGAACATGAGAGAGGTGCTGGCCGGTTTTACCATATCCGATGATGATTACATGACCCTTCACATCGGCTTTCATGCCGGTTGATTCAAGGTTTCCGGTGGTAACCAGTCGGCTCAGTCGTCTGAAGGCTGGTTTTCCGGCTGGTTTAAAGTGAAACTTCTGATGAAGCCAGTTCCCGATCGGATTGGCCTGAGTAATCAGAAAAGGTGCCATCAGCATGGTCAGAATGCTGGCTCCGAGAAAAATCTGGTAATCAGATTCGGTCAGAATTTGCAGAGTAAGGGCGGTTCCGGCCAGAACAAAGCTGAATTCACCGATCTGAGCCACCATCAGACCGACTGCCAGACCGATGCGGATGGGATAAGCCAGCGCCCAGGTAAAGGCGGCCACAATCAGTGACTTGGAAAGAATAATCCCGGTTGAGATCAGCAGGACCCATTCCCAGTCTGCAACCAGATTGGTCAGATTCAGCATCATCCCGATGGAAATAAAAAACAGGGCAACCAACGCATCACGCATGGGAAACACATCGGCAAGAACCTGATGGGAATAGTCCGATTCAGAGACAATCAGACCGGCGAGAAAGGCTCCCAATGCCAGAGAAAGTCCGACCAGAGATGACACCCACGCCACCAGAACCACCACAAATAAAATGGTGACCAGAAACAACTCCCGGTTGTTGGTTTTAACAACCAGATCGAGTAAGCGAGGAATCACCAGCCGTGCCCCAACCAGAATGATGCCGATTCCCATAATTGAAAGTGCCAGCGTCTGGGTGACTTCCCAGCGGTCTATGGGTCCGCCGGATCCCAATAAAGGAAGAATCAGGACCATGGGAATGATGGCCAGATCCTGAAAAAGAGAAATGGAAAGGGTGAGTCTCCCTGTCGGGGTGTCGAGTTCTTTTCGCTGCTGCAGGATTTTTATCATGATGGCGGTGGAAGAGAGACTGATCAGAAATCCGATTACAATCCCTTTCTGATGATCCATGCCCGCCAGAGCCGATAACAACCAGGCCAGACCAATGGTCAGAATCACCTGACCGCCACCCACGATGAGCAGATAATTTCTTAAAGCCGCAATTTTCTGAATGGAAAATTCAAGTCCGATGGAAAACAGAAGCAGGACAATGCCGACCTCTGATAACTGAGTAATGGATTCCTGATTGGACACCCAACCGAAAACCGACGGACCGATGAGGATACCGGCCAGCATAAACCCAATCACCGACGGGAACTTGAGTCGTTCAGCAATAAACAACAGTGGAATCACCACTGCCAGCAAGACCAGAATATCCCTCAGAAACTGGTGATCATGCATTGTATTAAGGAATGACTTTCAATCGGCCATCAGTCACTGGTCCCATGGATCCCGATGTCTGAATTCGTTCCATAAGCACATCGCGATCGACCAGACCGGTTTGTTTAGTCCGGAGCGAGGCGGGATCGATCCCAAACATGGCCCGGGCCTGCAGTGCCACAAAATTATTGGTGGTGACCCGGTAGACAGTCTCCTTACGGACCGGTTGTCCATTCACCGACACCCGGATCAGGTCCGAACCCGTTCTCTTCTGACGGATGGTCAGTTGAAGTCCGGAAAAATGCAGAGGCGTTTCCGCATGGTTCAGGCTGTGACGGATGGCTGCCTCAAGTTGCTGACCGGTAAAGAAAAGGTCGACCAGATAGTTTCCAAACGGAGCCAGTTCCCAAATATCGCGGCGGGAAACCGGTCCGGGATGAAATCCGCGTCTGATTCCTCCCGCATTCATCATGCTGATTTCTGCACCGGTTTTCCAACGGTACGCATCGGTGATCCAGTTGGCCAGGGCATTTTCTCCTGTGGTCGGAAGGGGAAGTTCGGTGGTAAACTCGCCTATGACCACTTTGAGACGTTCCTGCAGACCGGCTTCCATTGAATCGATCCGGGCCTGAAACTTCTTGTCTGGCTTTTGGTTTCCGGGGCCGATCTCATGAACCTTAAACGCCACATCCGGGAGTCCCTGTTTTTCTGAAATGGTGATTTCCCCGAGGAAACGGCCACGGCTTCCCGACTGGACAATGCGGGTTTTCCCGATAACCGAGGGTTCAGCCATGACAGAATGGGTGTGCCCGCCGATGATGAGATCAAAATCTGGGATGGCACGTGCAATGGTGCTGTCCATATCGAGGCCGGCATGAGAAATAAGAATGTACAAATCGGGTTTCCCGATCCGGTTGAGACTGTCAATTGTCTGACGGATCGCCTCCAGGTGACCAATCATTGAAAAACGGTCCACATTGACGGGGAGCGAGACTTCCTTCAATTCGGGAGTGGTGATTCCTACCACAGCGACTTTCCACCCACCGCGATTGATCAGCTGACCAGACTGGAAGACCGGTTGCCGCGATACGGAATCAATCAGGTTGGCAGCCAGCCAGTTCAATCCGGAAGAATCGGCCAGATGGAGAAAATGATCATCTCCATAATCGAACTCGTGATTGCCGGGAACCAGAAAATCGGGGGCGAGGGCCTGAAGCATCGGGATCTGAGACCTGCCGGCCGTTTCAGATGAAATCGGTGTCCCCTGAAACTCATCACCGGCAAAGACCGTGAGGTTAACGGGTCTGGCATCCCTGATGGAATCCAGTGCGGCTTTTAACCACGCATAACCACCCACTTCGACCAGTTGGGGATCGGAGGGTGACCGTTTGGTTTTAAACGGAAGGTTGTTGGAATGGGCGTCGTTCCAGTGAAGAATGGTCAGTGGTTCACGTTCACATCCGGACAGAAGGATCAGTGATACGGTTACCAATACCGCAGAACAGGAAAGTGTTTTCATAGGCTTGGAAAATCTAAAAACAAACCTTACAAGGCAATTCCTGTTTTGAAAAACCGCCCTCGCTGGCTACTTTGACTGCATGATTTTCCTGAGTATAATTTCCGGACGAGTGTCAAAAACCGATCCTTCCCGTTGGGTGGATGAACATGGAGACTACCTTTTCCGGTTTGGATTTTTCCGGGTACAGGATGAAGATCTGGCACGTGATCTGGTTCAGGACACCTTTCTCGCAGCCATGAAGTCCCGGGAGCGTTTCAGCGGATCCAGTTCTGAACGGACCTGGCTGACCAGCATCCTGAAACGGAAAATTGCCGATCATTTCAGAAATAAATACCGGCACTCCTGGCAGCGATTGGCAGATTCAACCGACCATGACACGGACTTTTCAGATAACGGACCGTTTCCCGGGCACTGGTCGGCCGATTCTTTACCGGGAGATCCGGACCTTCTGCCGGATGAACAGGCCGAACGGGCTGAGCGGATCCGCTTTCTGCAGGACTGCATCGCACAACTGAATCCGGCCATGCAGGAACTGATCCGTATGCGGGAATATGATGATCTCCCCACCGCTGACATCTGCCTTACGCTTGGTATCACCGACAACCACTTGTGGGTGCTGCTCCACCGGGCACGGAAATCCCTTCGTAAATGCCTGGAAACCAAACTGACCTGAATTCCGGTTGTAAGGTTTACCCGGCCAATACGACTATGCCAGGGTAACAGAACGGAATCAAACCATGAACAGACTCACAATCATACTCGCCGGCTTTCTTCTTATGGCAACAACCGGCGTCATACAGGCAGGAGGGAACAAATTGGAAACCGCCACATTCGGATCGGGATGCTTCTGGTGCACCGAGGCCGTGTTTCAACGGGTCATTGGTGTGGAAACGGTCGTTTCGGGCTACATGGGTGGCCACCGCAACAACCCAACCTATGAACAAGTGTGCACTGGCACCACCGGTCATGCCGAGGTTATTCAGATCACTTACAATCCCGGGGTCATTTCGTACGCCGAGCTTCTCGAGATTTTCTTCCGGACCCACGATCCGACCCAACTGAACCGTCAGGGAAATGACATCGGAACGCAATACCGGTCGGTGATTTTCTATCACACCGCCGATCAGGAGAAACAAGCCCGTTTCTATCTGGATCAGCTGAACAAAGCCGGCGTTTACAGCAAACCGGTGGTAACCGAGATATCCTCTGCGGCCCCTTTCTGGCCTGCCGAGGACTACCACCAGAACTATTTCAACCGGAATCCCGGACAGGGATACTGTGCTTTCGTGGTCAAACCCAAGGTTGAGAAATTCAAAGCGGTTTTTAAGGAAAAACTGAAACCGGGATCATAACCGGTGGTCGGGTCATCGTATCAATTATAAATCAATTAAGCCGGATTCACCGGTTTTTATAACCGGATGGGGTTTTCTACCTTTGTATCGGTTTTTACAAGTCAAAGGAGATGAGTTATGAAAATCACCGTAGTTGGTGCAGGAAACGTCGGCGCAACAGCCGCTCAGCGGATTGCTGAAAAGGAATTGGCAAATGAAGTGGTTCTGGTGGATGTGGTCGATGGCATCCCTCAGGGTAAAGGTCTCGATATGTGGGAATCAGCCCCGGTCGAAGGATTTGATACCCGTTTAACCGGTACCACCACTTATGAAGCAACCGCAGGTTCCTCCATCGTGGTGATCACGGCTGGTCTGGCCCGCAAACCTGGTATGAGCCGCGATGACCTTCTGTTCAAGAATGCCGAAATCGTGGGTTCTGTTACCGAAAATGTGGCTAAGTATTCACCGAATGCCATCATCATCGTTGTTTCGAATCCGCTGGATGCCATGACCTATGTGGCCTTCAAAAAATCGGGATTTCCATCGAACCGCGTATTGGGAATGGCCGGTGTTCTCGATTCTGCCCGGTTCCGGTCTTTCATTGCGGAAGAACTGAATGTATCGACCCGCGACGTGCATGCCATGGTTCTCGGCGGTCATGGCGATGACATGGTTCCGCTTCCCCGGTTCTCGACTGTTGGCGGTGTTTCCATCACTGAACTGATGGATAAAGCCACCATCGATCGTCTGGTCGATCGCACCCGCAAGGGCGGAATTGAAATCGTGAACTACCTGAAGACCGGTTCGGCTTATTATGCTCCGTCTTCTTCAACCGTTGAAATGGTGGAAGCCATTGTCCGCGATCAGAAACGGATCCTGCCTTGTGCAGTCCTGCTGAATGGTCAGTATGGAATCAAGGATTTGTTTGTGGGAGTCCCTGTGAAACTGGGCAAGACGGGCATCGAGCAGGTTCTCGAACTGAAACTGACCCCTGCAGAACTGGAAGAACTGAAGGTTTCTGCTTCGCACGTGAAGGAAAACTGCGACAAACTCGGCACCGTCTGAGTTCCGTCACTCACTTAAACGAAAAGGGCTGTCTTCACCGGACAGCCCTTTTTTTTATTTCACCAGCATCATCCGGGCAGTTGCCTGTTGCCCGGTGGCAAGCTGAATCCGCACCAGATACACTCCCGATGCCAGACCGGGGGCATGAAACGGGACCTCATGATACCCGGCTCCTACTTTTCCATTAACCAGCCTGGCGATCTCCCGGCCGGTCAGATCATACACCGTCATGGTCACTTCGCCAGCCACTGGTACCCGGTAGGCAATCGTCGCCATTGGATTAAACGGATTCGGATACACCGATTCAATGGCAAATCCAGCAGGATTTCCTTCTTTTGGATTTTCCACACCGACTTGATAGCCTGTATAGTCGTACAGGGTGAAACCGTAGCGACCATGGGAAATAACCAGCTTTTCCCCGGTAAATACCATCCCGGTGCTTTCAAACAGCAAAGAAATTTGCCCAGCAAGAACCGGGTGAAAGGCATTTTTAACATCAATTACGAAAAGAGTCCGACCAGAAATGACCAAGAGGAAATCATCAGCCATCTCCATAATCACATTTGGCGACCCAACTGAAATGGTCGTTTCTGCTTGTTTCAGGAAACCCGATTCTTCCTGATAAAAGACTTGAATAGTCCCATTTCCAAGTAAGGCAGCTACACCGCCTTTGATTGTTTTTACCTGATTAACCCTTCCGATGTTTCTGATTCTCTGGATGAGTTGAAAGGTGGTATCGGTAACCGTTATTCCAGAATCTGATTCTGAAATGATGATTCGATCACCTAACCAAGTCACATCCGAAATGCTATTTTGTCCTGTTCCCAAATAGATATCTTCAATGACAATAGACTCAAGTTGATTTAATCTTAATTTATATAGTCGGTTTTCAGCTTCCCATCCCCAGGATTCCGTTCTTGCCAATAAGATTTTTCCATTCAATTCCAGATCACAGAATGGAGCTTCCTCAAGCCAGAAATTTACTGGCTGCCATTTTATCGGTTCGGATGTAAAATCCAGGAACCCGAATTCGGAATATTGAGTAATAAATAATAGACCATTTTCAAGACTGCATGCAGAATAACCATCATATAAAACATCCGTAAGATGGTAGGGAAGTTCGAACTTCACTTCTGGTACAGTGCTGAGATTATTTACCAACAAAATTTCTCCCTGTTCATAGAAACTGATAAATTCCGGCTGATTTGGGTTGAAGAAGGGTTGTCCCAGATATCCAATTGATGGAATTAACACAGAGGTCAGGACTGGGTCAGACTGACCCTCCAGTTTATAACTTAAGAATCCGGAATCATAAACCAGGAAGCCATTGTTTATTGAAAAGAAGACCGGATCGGTAAAGTAAAAGGTTTTTGAAAAGGCTGAGATGGAAAGGCCTGCAGAAACACGGGCAACACTCCAGACACTTCCTACAATATTTTGCGAACCAGCGAAAATCAGATCTCCGTGCGATTGTATAAAATCAATTTCCCACAAATCCCCCAACAATGATTGAATTCCAACTGTATCGGTTCGGATCAGGTCATTATCAGAATTTGGACTTATAACAATCAGACTCGTGTCCCTCAGATAAACCAGGCGGGAATCTATAAAGGTCACAGCGGAACGATAATTATTTGAGCAATTCAATGTATCCAATAATTCTGGCTCGACCGGATTTACTGTAGAAAACCAACGAACAATCCCGTTCCAGTCAGCAACAAATAAACCAAGATCACTTGAAATGGGGTATTCATAGTCAATAGGTACGGTCAGTTGCCCCAATTGCACTTCTGTTTGTTCATTTAGCTCCAGATAAGCGGTAAATTCATAGTCAGTTCCAAGATAAAGGACCTTTCCTGCCATACATGCGTTATCGAATTCCCGTGTTTCCCGGAGTACTTCAATAAGCCCCCCGTTAAGTTCTCTTTTAAGGACCACCAGTTCGTTGCCATATACAACCAGATAATCGTGAAACGCACTCAGGTTGCCTGGTGCCATATTCAATTCCATTTCCGCAAGCTGGGCAAGGTGTAAATCCGGCTGAATAACTGCGGAAACTAACACACTACCTTCCAGATACCAAGCAAGTGAATCGACAACCTGGATTCCGTTAAATGGTCCCTTACCCCATTGTTTACCTGGCAAAAACGACGGATGCTGCCCCTGCGCCTGAACAAACAGACCAACCAGTAAAAAGAAGAAAAAAAGACGTTTCATGAAGCCCTCCGGGAATCTGAAAACAATTTAACATGATTTGTTTTTACTTTCAAGATATCATTGTCGTTATTTTTAGTCGCAACCTGTCCGGGAATTTCACCAACGCTGAGATGGTTAAGTAGAAAAAATGTATAAGGAGTGCCGTTATGAACTGTCCGGTATGTCAGGTAAATCTGGTCATAACAGACCGTCAGGGAATTGAAATCGATTATTGCCCCAAATGCCGGGGAGTCTGGCTGGACCGGGGTGAGCTGGATAAACTGATCGAGCGGTCAGCTCAACCCTATCAGGCAGCACCACCGCCGCAACAGGTATATACATCGCCCCAGCCGCAACCGGTTTACCATCACAAGGCTGAACACGGTTACTATCAGAAACCATACAAGAAAAAAAGTATCCTCGGCGAGATTTTTGATTTCTGACCAACCGTCCAACCGTTGGTCTGTCATCCAGCCGGTTTTATGAACTGGCTGCTTGACAGCCTTTCATCCAGGGTTCCTGAACGACCCGGTTTCCCAACCGGGTTTTCTTTTTTTATTTCAGCTCAGTTACAGCGAATCTCCCATGCAACTGTCACCGGCTGGCTGCCCGGAACCGTTGCTTCGCCAGCAATAACCGTCACCCGGTTGATACCTTTTTTCAGAGGAAGTGTTTTCGTCAGTCCTGCACCCAATGGCTGACCATTTACCGTCCAGTTAACTGTCACCGCTGTGAGGTCATTCCGGTTCAGTGCCGGTGCAGTCTGCACCACAGAGGGATTGGCCGGATTCCAGACCAGATCGACCGGTGCGGGTTGGCTGAGAAACCGAAGCGGATCGAGAACGGTGACCGGCTGAGTCCAGGTCTTCAGTGTTTCTCCTGCAGGTACCCAGGCCAGCCGGAGAGATTGATTTCCACTCTGATCCCAACGGATGGTACCATTCACCGGCTCAGGAGCCACCACTTTCACTAATTCCGGAAGTCCGAGTGACTGAACAGTAACTTTATGACCTGTCACAAGCACTCCCGGGACCGCCGGAGAAACCACCGGGGCCTTTTCGCCGGTCACTTGTCGTGAAAATTCAACAACCGAATTTTTAAATCCCCTCTGATCGGATTGTCTGAGTGTGACGGTCTGCGGCTGGGCTGTTACCTTCAGAACCGGTTCCTTAAGAGCGGAACCGTTGACCAGCCAGGTGGTCAGCAACACATCACCATCGGCATCTCGGGTGGCGGCAGGCGTCAACCGAACCACCTGACCTTCGAAGACCGTGCCCGGAAGAGTAAACTGCGGATCAGGCGCCTGATTAATCAGAATCCGTTTGGTTACCGATACCTGCCGGTTGGCGGTCGGAGATTCGTCACGGATGGTCAGGCTGACCCGGATGGAATCGGTCCAGGATACCGGAACGGAAAAGACCGGATCAGTTCCAACCACTTTTCCATTAATTTTCCATTGAAAGTCACGGATCAGACCATCGGGATCTGTGCTGGCAGAGGCATCCAGTTTCAGCTGGCTTCCGGCTTCTGTTGAATCGGCTACCATCCATCTGATGACCGGAGGTGCATTTACCCGGATAATCCGGGCAAGGGAGGCTGTGTTACAACCTGATTTTCCTTCAGCCACAATGCGGTGAGTGATGGTGTACGTGCCGGGTGATGTAAACCGGTGAGAAACCGTGGCCCCTGTCAGGGTAACCGGCTCACCCGGTCCCGAGATCTGCCAGGTCCATTCCCTGATACCCGGTTCTGGTGCCTTTGAATCGGATCTGAAAGTGAGGGTCTCTCCATCGGCGATCCAGTCGGTGGTTTTAAAATCGGCCACAGGTCCTTCAATGACCGTTACTCGGGCCACAGCCTGACTGATATTGCTGCAGGATCCGGCCGGACTCCCGACAACCGTCAGAGAAACCACGTACACACCCTTTTCCTTAAAGATGTAATTCACAGAAGGACCAAAATCACGATCTCCGGTTCCGAAATCCCAGGAGTACGCCCCGATCGGACCATTGGGATCGGTGGAATGGGTTCCCTCAAGATTCAGGATGGTATTGACGCAAATGGTGGTATCGGCAAAATTGATGCGGGCAACAGGGGATCCTTTAATAACTACCGGGATGGTGGCCAGAACAGGAACATCGGTAAAGCCATCACTCAGCGTAATGGTCACCTGATAGGTCCCCGGCCGGTAAAACACCTTCACCGGATTGGTTTCGGTACTCGTGGTGCTGTCACCAAAATCCCACCGCGTGGTAAATCCATCCCCATCGGGATCATAACAGGCCGATCCGCTGAACAGAATGGTCTGACCTGTACAAGCCCGGATGAGAGAATCGACCACCGCAACCGGCGGACGGTTTACTTTCACTTCAATCCGTTGGGAAGTCCGGCTGTTGGGTCTTCCCTGCCCGTCATCCGCCTGCAGACTGATAAAGTGGGTACCGCCTGAAGGGGCCTGCCAGATCAGGCTGGCTTCTGACCGGCGGGAACCATCGGGTAAAATCCACTCCAGTTTCAGAGGATGGCCATCGGGGTCATACGAATCGGTGGCATCCAACCGGATCGAGCGGATGTTGCTGCGGATAAACGGTTGAGTAACAATGATGGGTGAATGGTTGACCACAAAGCGGATGGTATCTGACCGGGTTCCATTTTTGAAGGTGGTTCCATCGGAAACGGTGACAATGGCCATCTGCGGACCCGACGACTTAAAAGACCGGTTAATGACCGGACCTGTCAGACGGAGTCCATCGCTGAAGGTCCAGCTGACCGATCCGATTTTTCCATCGGGATCAAAGGAACCTGCCGATGAAAACGTGGTCGGTTCTCCGGGTGCCGGTGCCTCGGGAGTGACCGAGGTTCTGATGACGGGAGGATGGTTCACCACCAACGTGCGTGACAGAATGGCGGTTGACTCTTCAAAACCGGAATCATCGGTCACCTGCAGGGCAATGGCATACTGCCCCGGTTGGTCTGGCCTGAAAGAAACTGCTGCTCCGGTTCCGATGGGTTTTCCGTTAGCGGTCCAGGCATAGCGTGTGATTTTCCCATCCGGATCTGAACTGAAGGACCCATCAAGGGACACGGGTACCCCGGGTTCTGTGGCCGGCGGCTGGTCGAACCGGGCGATCGGGAATCTGGTGATGGTCAGCTGATGCGTGGTTGATTGGATACTGTTCGGCTGATTCTGCCCGTCATCCACCGTTAGGCGGATGGTATAACGGCCGGTTGATGCGTAAAGATGGGTAACCTCGGACCCGCTACCCCGGTTTCCATCCCCGAACTCCCAACGATAGGAGACAATTGAATGGTCGGGATCACGGCTTTTCTGCGCTGAAAAAGTCTGAAGTCCGTCTGCTGAAAGTGAATTAGCTGTGATGACCGGGACCGGCGGAGCATTGATCTGAATGTCGCGGCTGATGGATTGCACCGAATTTTTCACACCCTCACGGTCATCGACCGACAAGGTGACTGTGTAGGAACCGGGTCGTTCGAACGTCAGAGGCTGAACCGGACCCTGGAAAGACCGGCCATCCGATATTTTCCATGTGTACGTCAGCGATCTGGTGTCGGCATCAGTAGTTGCATTTGCATTCAACGTCAGTGACACCCCGGGGGCCGACTGAACCGGTATCGTAAACCTTGGTACCGGTGGCGCGTTTACACGGTAGGTGGCATTGGTCTGATACACCGAATTCGGCGTTCCCTGCTGGTCATCCACACGCAGCCGAATCGAATAGGTGCCGGGTTCCTCATGGAGAATTCTGACAGAAGCACTGTTGCCTTCATCATTCACCCCTTCACCGGTCCACAGGTACAGCGGCGAATCACCATCACTGTCCTGCTGACGGACCGACCGGAAGGTCACGGGTTCATCGGGAGAAAAAACAAGGACGGGCTCGATCACTCCAAAAGGGGGTGCATTGACACGAACAGTGACCGAGGCGGTGTCTGCATTGCATCCCAGCTTATTCGACACATCGGTCACGATCAGGGAAACGGTGAATCCGCCCGGGACCGATGAACTGAAGGAAAATCCCTGCTGGTACCCGGCAGGTTTACCATCCACCAGCCATTGATACACTAACGGCTCTCCATCGGGATCGGTCGATCCTGCCGAAAGAAAGGAGAACACCTCGCCGGTAGCAAGCCGTCTGTCGGGTTGATTGATCATGGCGGTGGGTGGTGCATTCACGTTCAGAACCGACTGAACCACCCAATACCGCGGAAAGAGAAACCCTTGTGTTTCGGCATAAGCCGTGATGGGAAAATCACCAGCGCCCCGGGTGACCAGTTCAACCGGATTTCCCTGTAATTTTTTCCCATCGGCCAACCAGGAGACTCCGGTCCCTCCGGCCATGACCGAACGCTGGTTTAACTGAAGAGAGAACCGGAAGCAGTCCCCGAGATAGTCGGGGCGGATGGACAGTCTGGGCTGAACCGGAACGGTAACCACTGTTACCGGTAAATCAAACACCACCGGATGGTTGCTGCCCCTGATCACCAGATTGTTGATACTGAAAGAAGATCCTCTGACCACCAATCCCCATTCATTCGGTAATCCGTTCACGGTGGGTTCCCAGGCAATGTCACTCGCAGAGGGCGAATATGAATTTCCGAATGCATCCCGTAGGTTCACGGGAGAATCTTCCTCACCCGAAACCACCATTGGTTCAGGGGACGGATGCAATTGCTGGTTAGCCGGAATCTGGACTTCCTGCCCGGAACCAACACCAAAGGCGTTTAATCCGAGATTAATGGCACGGAGTGTCCATCCGGTTCCCTGTGACAACCTGATCTGAAAGGCGTTTACATCATTCCCGCCGGTCGCCCTGATTCTGAATATCCAGCCTCCTTCGCGCGGGGTGGCCGATTCCGGCCAGGTAATCCACCGGTTCACGGTCGATTCATCATTGGCGATGGGTTTTCCTGAGGCGGACGGAGATGTACCAAGGGAAACCAACTTGCCATCCCGGATCGCATAAACCTGAGCGAAAGGGATCAGTTCTGCTGAAATGATGGTATTGACCGGGCCGGTTACCAGATCCATGGGACTACCCAATCCGGCATCGAACAGATCGATGGAAACAGGAACTCCCTGCCCGGCCGGGGGAACCAGCCAGAAATCCTGCACCTCCCAGGGTTCACCGGCGGTCACTGGTGCCGAGGGTCCGCTGACAATAAAATAGGTCGATTGCTGCGCAATAGCCGGCAATCCGGGCAGGATGAGTATAAAAAACAGGAACAGACAGCGTGTTGCCATAACCAGTTACCTGATAGTGAATGTCAAGGTTAACACGGTGTCACCTGACCCCGTGTGAATAAAATCAAATGTCAGGGCGGGACCTTCTCCTGCTGGCAGGGAAACGGCCCATTCACCGTTGGAAGCAGTTCCCACCGAACCGGTCAGATTTCCGGCCCGGTACCGGATTTCCATTCCGGGATAGGCCATTCCGTTGGCAGAAAGTGCCGTTCCCTGTCCATCAATGGTGGTGCCATTAACCGGAACGTTCCAGCGGATGGTCCTCAGTACGACGGGATCGATGGGAATCACCATCAGGTTTTGCCGGCGGCTGTTCCCTGCACGGTCCGTTGCTTCCAGTACAAATTTCAACTGTTCCTTACCGGTGTCTCCCGACAGTTCGAAAGAACCATCGCCTGCCACCGGGTACGGATTGCCATTAACCGTCAACCGGCTGAATGGTTCTGTCTGTCCGGTCACCCGGTAAGCCGTTCCCGGGATGATCAGGGCGTCACCGGTCACACCAAACAGGAACAGAGCCGGCGGAATGTCATCGGTGTTTTTAACCAGCCGGTACGTCGGGCTGTCGGTTCCACGCAATCCGTCATTATCAAAAGCCTGTAACCGGATGTATACCGGTTGTTCAAGTTCAAACGTACCGGAAAACCGGGTGCCCGCCATTTCACGCCGGAAAACCAGCCGTGTAAAATCCTGATCAAGGGCCATTTCCAATTGGTATCGGGTTGCCCCCCGGACCGGTGACCAGTTAAAGGTAAACTGGTTGGTGTAAATGACCGAATCCTGCGTATTCCAATCCAGTCTGGGGGATGGGAGCAGATCCACCGGTAAAGCCGGCGGTTTTCCTTCCACCACCACCGTTCCCTGGTTCCTGCGGAGGGTCACCGTCACATTCGAAGCGGTCAGTCTGGCTTCACCGTCATAATTGGAAACCTGGATCCGCTTGTCACCATCCCGATTGGCCCAGAAGCGGTTGGTCTGCAACTCAGATCTGGCGTTACCAACCGACAACCGGAAATCGGCCCGTTGTTTACTTTGCTCGGAAAGCCTTGCCAGCAAACTACCATTCACCAGTGTCACATCGGTTTTCACAGCACGGGTCAGGTTATCGAGCCGGGAGCGGGATATGGTGGCCATGCTGTGTTCACCCATGATCACCCTGGATCCATCGCGGAATCCCAACGCCGCCCGGCTGTCTGCATAGGTTCTGACCCCGTCGTTTTCTTCATACAAAGTGCCGGTTTCAACCGGTTTCCATGCCCCCAGCAACCCTTTTCGCTGACCCACAATTCCCGTTTTTTCCTCCAGCCGGGCTTCAACTGCCGACAACCGGTTCCGTTCTATGGCCGATTCAAGCCGGAGAGCCAGAGATGAAACAGTGGCCGATAGTTTCAGGCAGCTATCCACATTGCCAGCCGAAAGGTTCAACTGATAACGGTTTAACGCATTTTCCAAGGCCTTCAGTTCGGATGGCCCAAATAAACCGGCCCCTGCTTTTACCTGTACCGGAAGCTGTTCAGTAACAACCCGGACTTTCTGGTGATAAAGCCGGAAAGTCTGTAAAGCGGGACTGGCTGTCACCGGAATGGAAAAGGTGTTGCTCCGGTTATCATAAACAGCCACGGAAGCCAGAACCGGCCATGCCAGGGAATCACCCAGCAGAGCAGCTGCACGGGACGACAAAGCTGCAGCAGAAAACCGGTTCGTCTGGGAAATTGCTCCGACCGGCAACAAAATCAGCAGAAAAATCACAACTGATCTCATGTTGCACCACCAGGTTTTGCTTTCGGAATCCGGATGGTAAAACGACATCCGATTTCGGGGGTGGACTCCAGTGTAATCGATCCGTGATGCCGGCTGATGATTTCCTTCACATAGGCCAGTCCCAAACCGGTTCCCACCTGCTGAGCGGCTTTCGGATGCGATCTGACTCTGTAAAATTTGGTGAACAGCTTCTGCTGATCAGCCGGTGAGATGCCATAGCCAAAATCGGTGACAGACATCAGGATCTGATCGGCCGACTCTCCCATGGAAACCAGGATGTTGCGGCCCGGATCACCGTATTTAATCGCATTAGACAGCAGGTTCTGCACCACTTCCCCCATCAGAACATAATCGGCCCGTGCCTTCGACAAACCAGCCGGCGGCTGAAAAGTGACGGTTAGTTGTTTTTCCTGCAGCTGAGGTGTGAAGGACCTGATTGTTTCGGACCAGACATACACCAGGTCGGCATCCACCAGATCAACTTCCATCCGTCCCGATTCGAGTCTTTGAACATCCAGGAACCGGTTGATCAATGAGGCCAGTTTCTGAGAAGCGGTCAGCATGATATCAAGCCAGGCTTTATTCTCGGTACTGAGCGATTTGTCATCCATCATCAGTTGTGTGAATCCCATAATGGATGTAATGGGATTCCTGAGTTCATGCACCATGATCGACATCATATCCCGTTTTACTTCCTCCACCTGACGGTCCAGTGTCATATCATGAAGCAAAAGCAGGTAACCAAGCGGTGTCTGACCTTCCCGCTCGGCAATGGTGATAAACTGCCAGGAGAACACTTCTTTGTCGGGTTTTCCGGGAAAGACCAGATTGCTTTCCGATTTTTCTATGGTGATCCGGAATGCCTCATCGGAATGGGCAACCGTCAGCGGTTCGCCCGCTGCTGACCCGGTCAGTATACTTACCAGACCGGGAATGTCACCGATGGACCCTGTTTCAGGGTTACCCGCCAGCCATTCCTTCATGCGGTTATTCATGAACCGGAACCGACCTTCTTCATCACCAAAGACCAGCAGATCATCAATGTAATTGATCATAAACTGATTTCTTGATTCAGCCAGAATCAATTGACGGGTTTTAAGCAGGTCATATTCATACAAGGCCACCCGCATCGACTCCAGGCTTTCCGAAATGGGTCTCAGATCGGGTAACCGGACCGGGTGAACCGGTTTGGAAAAGTCAAAGGACCTTATCGGAGTAAGGCTGCGGACCAGCTGGTGGACCGGTCGGGTAATCGTGTTCGAGAAGATCAGGACAGCCACCACCGACAAACCAATCATCACCACCAGAATCACCACAATCCACCGGAACAGGGTTTCAACGGGTCCGGTCAGAACCGTTTGGGGAATCATCAACGTCAGGCGGTAAGGGGCCGAACTGAGTGATCCGTTAACCAGGTAATACACATCTTGCCCGATGGAAACCGGGGCGATTTCATCCAGCTGGTAAGTTGCCCCTGCCAACACCAGGGAATCCGGTAATTCACCGGCCCGGAAAATCACCTCTTTTGACCCGGAAAGCACCATTCCGGCCTCGGTTCCCAAACGATACCCGGCCAGAACCCTGATCATCGAATTCATATCGAAATACGTGTACACAGTAATGCCAACACGGTCCATGCTTCCAATGGTTCTGATCACCAGAATGCGGGAATTGCCCTGGTGAACCACCGACAAGGCCTGATCTTCGCGGCCGGGAACGGGAAGATAAGTGAGATTAATGGGGTCTGGATTAACATCAGAATACCGGTTATTGCGGACGGACAGCACATCATCCGATTCATCGGGATAAACATCCTGGCCTGCCAGATCGGGGTGGATGGAGGCTGACAATCCGAAGGCCTGTTCATAAGCCACCTGTCCGTCACCAAGCAACGGCAGCAACGCATCGGTTACCACCTGAGAATTCAGGAACCAGGCATCACAGCGTGCCACAAAATTTCGGTGCAGCTGACTGATCACAGTCATCCGTTCACTGATCACCGATTCACTGATCGCCGGTCGGATCAGAAACCAGAAAATCAAGGTGGATGACAGGACCAGAATAATTCCGGCTGCAATAATCTGGACGCGTAAACTCAGCATTCGGGGATCACGATTTGTGGTTCCAACCTGATATTTTTAAGGAAATTAACAAGTTTTCAATATACGAAGTACGCAGGTGAAAACAACCAAAACCGGGAACACGGCACATGCTTCTGAGGGCATGAACCGGTTTTTATTCACCCTGATTTGGTTTACCTTTGAATCCCATGCCGGAAACCCCTCATTTTACCACCATTTCCCCGGTCAGCCACCCATCCGCACAGGAACTGGATCACTGGATCATGTCCACTCCGGGCGGAACCTGGTTTCATACCATTGAGGCCCACCGGGCTGTCTGGAATGCAGAACCCGATGTTCTTGAATTTGCTGATCAGTCGGGTAACCGGCAGGTTTTGTATGTCACCCGGCTGGTTGAACGGGCTGGTATGCGTTACCCGAAACGTCATGCCCTTTTGTACCTTACTTCCCCGGTTGGAACAGCGGGCGATCGTTCAATTCCCGACTGGTATTCGGCTCTTGCGTGGAAGTCGGGTTTTTCATTGGTCAACTGGATGTTTCCCTGGCAGGATGAACCCTATCCGATACCGGCAGGCGGCACTGTGAGAACCGGCCTTTATCTGCCGGTCCATCCCGATCCTGACCGCCAGATCCGATCATTTTCTGAACAGGCAAAAAGGCAAATCCGGAAATCGGTTCCCGGCCACTTTGACTGGGTACCCGCCCGTCAGCTATCCATGGAGGAACTGTCTCTTCTCACCGGCAGTTATCTGGCTCATGGAAGAAAACCACCTTTTGCCCCAGAAGAATTGTTTGGCGTTCTTTCCCGGATTCCGGACGGACGGGTGACGGCCCTCCGTTACCGTCAGTCGGACCGTACTCTTGCCTGGCGGCTCTGGATCTCCGATCCGCGCGGGTGGCTGACCGACTGGCTGTCTGCCATCGACCGTTCAAACGCACCGGAACCAACCGGGTACCACCTGGTCACCCATTCCCTGGAATATGCCCGTCTGAATCATTACACCGGACTGGATCTCGGCGGAATCAACACTGCAGGAATTGCAGAATTCAAGCAACGGTTTGGCGGAGTGAAGCGTCATGGCCTTCACCTGCTGACCAGCCCTAATCCGTTTATCAGACTGCTGATCAGGGCCAACAACCTTCGTTACCAGAGAAACCGGCAGGTCTGACGTGTTACACCTTCAGCATTTTCTTCTCTTCGTCCGGCGCGAATTTTCAGATTATCTCTTTCTGGTTTTTTCCTTCGTCTACCTGACCCTTTCCCTGGTCCATCTGGTCGGAAAGGAACCTGCCGAATTTCTCGGGATGCTTTTCTTTACCGGATTTCTGGTTCTTCTGATGATGAAATCGGGAATACGCCGGCTCTTTTACATTCACTATCCATCAGACAACCCCGCCCGGACCGCCGGATGGATCACCCGAGACCTGGCCCTGATCCTCCTTGTATCGGTGCTGGTCGTCCTGCTCAGTCTGGCTGTTTCTGTGAGTCTTTCTCTTTCGGGATATGACGGATGGATTTCCTCGGCTTGTTTCCGTACCGGCATCTGGCTTGCCCTGATGATTCCACCCCTGCTGACCGAGCCCGCCATGGCCACCATCAGTGAGTCATCCACCGCCGCCTTGTTCCGGGTCGTCAGCCGGCTGGGAATCCCCGGAATCACCACAGGTCTGTTCTTTTTTCCGGTCGATGCATTGTCTCTGATAAATCTGCTGATTGGTCTGGCTGCCATCAGGCTGCTCCTGTTTTTCGTGCTTCTGGTTCACTATCAGCTGGTTGATGCGTTTACCCGTCCTGTCATTTCCTGGGCGCATACACTGGCACAGTCGGCCAGGGTTCTGCTGGCTGATGCCTCACTCTGGCTGGTGCTGATTTTGCTGGTCTTCCTGATCTGGATGCAGGCAGGTCCCGGCTACCGGATGATCTGGCTGGTTGGCAGTCAGTTGTTTGTGGTTTTTATCATGGTGGCAGCCCAGATGTTGTCCCTCTGGTCGCTCATTTTTAAGAATTTTATCCGGCTGGGGGCTGACAGCCAGTTTATTCTGTATGTTCAACACCTGAATATCTGGCATGTGGCCTTGTTTTTCTCGGTCATTCCCCTGTTTCTTCTCCTTCTCACTCCGCTGATTGAATTTGAAATGGGTGGGTATCAGCTTCCAATGGATTGGCCCATGCTCATCCTCTCGATGACGGCGCTTGCTGCCGGAGCCTTTTGTTTTAGTAATCCGATGGCAGAACTGCTGGTGCTGCTGGACCGGCAACGGGAATTGATGCTGTTTTCGGTAACCAGTCTCGTGATCTTCCTTCTGTGCGGGTGGCTATTTACTTCCATACATGGTGTCTGGGGATGGTTTCTGGCCCCTCTTGCAGCCGGACTGGTTTACTGGGTGGGAGTCAACAGTCAGATTCAGCAATTGCTGAGCTGCGATTACAAGTACATCTTTCCCTACCGGAAACTCGGTCAGTTTATCCTGATCAGCCTGACGGCGCTCATCAGCGGTTATCTGGTCAGCCAGATCACCCAGCGGATCAGCCTGGTCTTCACCGCCTATCTGGTGGTGTATCTGGGATTGCTTGCTCTCACCAAACTGATCCGGACCGATAAACAGACCGGCTTTCTGAACTGGACCCGGCAAATCGGGAATTTTCACTGATGATCTGGTTACCCACTGCCCAAAAACTGAATGAAGCAGCCGATATTCTCAAACGGGGTGGCATCGGCGCCATTCCAACCGAGACGGTTTACGGACTGGCGGCAGACGCGCTGAATCCCATCGCCGTGGCCCGTATTTTCGAGGCAAAAAACAGACCGGTGTTTAATCCGCTCATTGTTCACATGCCCGATGCGGGTCTGCTTCCCCTCATTTCCACCATTGATCTTTCCAGAATTGATTCGCTCATTCACCGGTTCTGGCCCGGCCCGCTCACGCTGGTGGTTCCCAAACGGTCCGTTGTTCCCGGCATTACAACCGGTGACCGGGAATCGGTCGCAGTGAGGGTTCCTGCACATCCCATTGCCCGTCATCTCATTGCTGCGGCAGGCGGGTTTCTGGCTGCTCCTTCGGCAAACCCTTCCAATTACCTGTCACCCACGCGCGCTGACCACGTGGAGCATCAGCTATCGGACCGGATCGATTTTATCCTCGATGGCGGACCCTGCCGGGTCGGGGTGGAATCCACCATCGTTTCTCTGCTTGGTCCGGTTCCGGTGCTGTTACGTCATGGTGGATTGTCGACCGATGCCCTCAGGCAGTTTCTTCCCGATCTGGAAGAACGTCATGCCCCTTCGGCCCACCATCAGCCACTGGCTCCCGGGCAATTGGCCGTCCATTACAGTCCTTCCACTCCGCTCGCTTTCTGGGAGGGCCAGCCGGTGACCGGTTCAGAAACCGGATTTATTTCCTGGTCCCACCTTCCGGAAGATCCGGCAGTAAGGGTCTTCCGGTTATCAGAGCATCAGGACCTGACTGAAGCAGCAGCCCGTTTGTTCAGCATATTGCATGATCTGGATCGGGCCGGATTGAAGCGGATTGTGGTTGAGCGGGTGCCCGAAACCGGACTCGGGAGAGCCATCATGGACCGTTTAAAACGGGCCGTCGCTGGTCATGTCCACGTTTAGGACTTCAGAACGGTTGAAATGGAAGCCAGCAGTTCCTGTACTTTAAACGGCTTATAAATCACGTCACAGGCCCCTCTTTTCAGAAGATCCGATTTGGAAGCCTGCTCCATATAGCCGGTACAGAAAATCACCCGTATGTCGGGTTTCAATTCTTTCAGACGCTTGAATAATTCGCCACCGTTCATCTGTGGCATACCCATATCGGTGATGACCAGATCGATCTGACTGCCTTTTTCCCGATAGAGTTCCAGCGCCTCCATGCCGTTCGGTGCAAGCAGGACCTGAAATCCGGTTGAACGAAGGATTTCGTGCAGGGTTTCCCTGATCAGTTCCTCATCATCCACCACCAGAACCGTCCCTTTCAGATCCGGGTGATCAAAACCTGCTGAGGGATTGTCCATCAGTTCGCGGGTTTTCAGATTTGGAAGGTAAACAAAGAAAGAGGTGCCCGATCCCGGAACCGATTCTACCCGGATATGACCCTGATGCGCACGGATAATACCATGTACAATCGATAGTCCGAGCCCCGTCCCCTTTCCCCGGCTTTTGGTGGTGAAGAAGGGCTCAAAAATCCGCTGAAGGGTCACAGAATCCATTCCGGATCCATTGTCGCGGATTTCCAGCTCCAGCCAGGTTCCGGTGACCACACCGGGAAGAAAGGCAGCCAGTTCCTCCCCGTTCCGTTCATTCAGATGAATCGAAACCACGCCCTGGGGATTTTCTTCATTGACCTGCTGAATCGCATCGCGGCTGTTGATGCACAGATTCATGAGAACCTGCTGAATCTGTCCGGCATTGCCGAGAATAATACCTGAACGGGTGCCGAAATCGGCAGTGAGACGGATGGATTTCGGGAAACTGTGTGAGAGCAGTTCAGTGACTTCCCGGATGATATACAACAGATTCACCGGTTGCAGATCGATGGTTTCATCGCGGGCAAAAAGCAGCAACTGACGGGCAATGGCGGCTCCCCGTTCAGCCGAGGAAGCCACGATATCGGCATACCGGTTCAGTTTTTCATCATCACCAGCCAGAATCTTCATCGATTCCGATGCCATCAGAATCATGGAAAGCACATTGTTAAAATCATGGGCAATTCCGCCGGCAAGGGTTCCCAGTGATTCCAGACGCTGACTCTGGATGAGTTGCTCTTCCAGTTTCCGTTTTTCATTCTCGGAAGCCTTCAGATCCGACACATCAATCACCAGCACTTCATAATACAGCAACCGGCCGCTCTCATCCCTGATGGCCCGTGGTTTCAGCTGGACGGCGACGGGAGAACCATTCTGATGACGCAACTCCACCTCGACAAAACGCCGTTCGCCAGGAGTGGTCGCATGCCTCATGACGGTGATCAGGTCACGTGAATGATAGAAAAAACCGGTGGAATAATTTAATGCAAGCAAATCCTGACGCTGATAGCCAAGTATCGAACACATGGCACCATTGACCGATAGGAATTGTCCTTTTTCGGATACCTGAAAAATACCTTCAGACATGTTTTCAACGATGGACCGGTATTGTTCCTCGCTTGTCTTCAATTTTAACTCGGCTTGTTTCCGGCCGGTGATGTCGGTCAGTATCGACAGGAAACACGAAGAATCATCAAACCGGATCATGGAAACAGACAGCAATATGTCCACTTCCCGGCCATCGGGCATGCGGGCCCGGAATTCATATCCATCCAGCTTCCCTTTTTCCTGCAGCATGGCAATCAGGGCACTCCGTTCGGATGGATTGGCATAAAAGGCGGTGATTGGCTGCCCGACAAAGGCCGACACCGGTGTATCAATGGCCCCTCCGGTGTAATCATTCCCGTAAATGATCATTCCATCGGTCATTCTGGAAATCATGACGGGTGCCGGAATGGATTCCACCAGTGTGCGGAATCGTTCTTCACTGAGACTGAGTGCGCGGATGGTGCGGTGGTTGTCGGTTTCGTCTTCAATGACCGACAGGGACCCTGCACAGGATCCATCCGGATTCATCAGGGGCGAAATCCGGATCCGTAAATTCAGAATAGTGGATTCAGTGAGTCGGGAGGTAGTCGCAGCCACCACAGGCTTTAACTGGGTTAAGACCTCGTTATAACGCTCATCCAATCCATTTCGGGTGATATAGGGAATATCCGAAATCCATTTTCCCAATAGCACCGACGGATCAGCCAACCGGAGCAATTCGACCAGCCGCGGATTCACGTTGGTGATCATTCCACGGGAATCGGTTGAGAAAATGCCCAAGGGTGACTGACCGAACAGGGTGCGGTACAGGCTTTCACTGCTTCTCAGCGCTTCTTCCACCGATTTGCGTTCAGAAATATCCCTCAGCGTCACCACCCAGACGGTCTGGGTTTGCAGTTCCACCGAGGTAACCCGAACATCGCAATGGACAGGGTAACCAATGTGGTGAACCAGGTCATATTCCCCCCAGGCCTTGCCCGTTTCATTCACCTGACGGTTCAGCTGGGCAATCCGGTCGGAGCCAATCAGCTGATCCAGTTTCAGCATCATCAATTCTGTGTCGGTGTACCCGAGAATCTGAGCGGCAGTCCGGTTCGCTTCCTCAATCAGTCCGGATGACGGATTCACAATCAGGATTCCATCGGCAGATTGTTTCAGAAAATGACGGTAACGTTCTTCTGCCTGTCTGAGTGCATCTTCGGTCTGTACAATGCCGGTGATGTCGCGGGCAAAAACCACCACATGTGTGATGTCGTCACCATTGGACCGGACGGGTGACAGTTGTACCTCGATGTGAACAGAAGCCTTTTCACGATAGGAAGCTGATACGGTCTGGCGGATCACCTCTCCGTTAAGCGCCCGGTTCAGCAGACGCTCACGTGTGTCGGGATCCATGAAGGGTCCGGTCAGGTACGGGCAGACCTTGCCCGTCCAGTCACCGGGGCCGGCCGCTGACCGGAAAGCCGGATTGGACAATTCAATTTCACCGGTCCGGCGAAGAATCAGGATCTGAATGGTGGTCTGATCAACGGCTGCGGAAAGTTTAGCCGATTCCCTTCTCAGACGGGCCGTGGTCCGGCGCTGAACATAAACGAACACAGCCCAGATGATCAGGATCACCACCGGTAGCCACACCAGCAGCCACCAATAAGAAACGCCTGCCGGCTGAATGGCTGGCAGCCAGCGTTTTCTGATGGATTCCAGCAGTCCGGACTCATCCAGCTGATCAATGGCTGAATTCAGAGCCTCACCATGTTCAGCCGCAAATGAGGGGCTCATGGGAAATCCCAACGGGTAGCGAAGCAAAATTCCCGAAGAGGCAATGCCGGTGTTTACCAGCAGTTTTCCGGTATAGTTGTTTGAGATCAGGTACAGGGAATTCTGCACATCATTGAGCGTCAGATCGGCTTTCCCTTCAGAAACCCATTTCAGACAGGTGTCCGTTGACGAATGGGAAAGCAGCGGAATGTTCAGGCCGCGGTCCCGGATGATGGCTCGGATGAATCCTTCACCGGTTGCACCCGTTTTTACCGCCACCCTGAAGTCTGGCAAATCGCGGTAAGTGGAAAGTTCGACACCGGGCCTGGAAATGGCTACCAACCCGGTTTCATGATAATAAGCCGAGAACGGAGTTCCCTCTTTTTCACGTTCTCTTGTATAATAGATGGCACCGATCGCCAGATCAGCAGAGTCAGCCGCCAGCAATGGAAGCAGTGTTGGGAAGGGGACCGTCCGGATCTCATACGTCCAGTTGTTGAGCTGGCAGACCAGTTTCAGCAGATCCACGTCGAAACCAGAGAAACCCGTCGAATCCTGAATCACATAAGGAGGATATACCGCTGTGAGCACCCTGAGGTGACGGGTTTCTGTGCCCGTTCGGGGCTGGTCATTTGCCGGGGTTGCCGACAGAAGAAATGCGGAAAGAAGGAAATGAAGTAGACTCACAGTTACAGGTGCGGCCAGAGGTATCAGGAACCTCCGCGAAGCCGGTTAATGGAATCACGTAAACGGGCAGCCCGTTCATAATCTTCATCGGCGATGGCTTTGGAGAGTTCGGTCTGTAACCGGTCCAGTTCACTGGCAGGCGGCGTAACCGGCTCATCGGCCTCTTCCGGTTCAAGTCCGGGCAGGTCGGGCAGGGAATCGGGGCTTTCCTCTTCTTCCTGTCCCTTATCCGGATCGGAAGCCGGTTCATCTTCCTGAACTTCAATCCCGGCTTCATTGAGCACGTGATCCATTACAAAAATGTCGCATTTTGCCCTTACGGCCAGGGCAATGGCATCACTCGGCCGGCTATCGAGGATCGAAAGGCCCGAGGTCGTGTCGAGGTAAATTTTGGCAAAGAAAACGCCATCCTTCAGGTCGTCCACGACGACCTTCCGGATGGATACAGTCAGTTTTTCCAACAGGAGAATGAACAGATCATGGGTGAGCGGCCGGGCTGACTTGATTTTCTCGAGCTCAATGGCAATGCTCTGTGCCTCTGAATTACCGATGATGATCGGTAACCGCCGGTTTCCATGAGCCTCGGCCAATACCAGAGCAAAACTGCCCAACGTTGACGGACTCGAGGAAAGGCCGGCAACCCGGACCGGTATCTGTTCCACACTTGCTCCTGATCAGGATAACCTGTTTTTAATTTCCCTGGTGAGTGCGGGCACCACTTCGAACAGATCGGCTACAATTCCATAGTCGGCGACCTGGAAAATCGGGGCATCCTTGTCCTTATTAATGGCCACAATCACTTTCGATGAACTCATGCCTGCCAGATGCTGAATCGCACCGGAAATACCGCAGGCAATGTACAATTTCGGCGAAATCACCTTGCCGGTTTGTCCGACCTGATCTTCGTGCGGACGGTAACCGGAATCAACGGCCGCCCGGCTGGCACCCACGGCCCCACCGAGAGCGGCGGCGAGTTCTTCGAGAATTTTAAAATTCTCTGCGCTGCCGAGCGAACGACCGCCGGAAACCACGATATCAGCCTCGGCCACATCCAGTTTTCCGCCAGATTGAATGACGTCGGTGACTTTACAAGCAAAATCTCCGGCAGAAAAAGCCACCTGAACGGGTGTCACAGAGGCACTGACCGGTGATTCCGTTGCGGGGAAAGCATTGGGACGCAGCGTCAGAACGGCAACCGGACGGTTAAGCGACACAGTAGAAAGGGCCTTTCCCGTAAATACCGGTCTGATGGCCTTCACGCCCGATCCCGAAACGACCAGATCGGTACAGTCTGTGGCGAAAGATGCCTGCAGATAGACCGCCACAAAAGCACCAAGTTCTTTACCCATGGCAGTGGCACTCATCAGCACCACGCTGGCCGATTGTTCACGGGCAGCCTGGGAAATGGCTTTAGCATAAGCCTTGTTCACGTATGAACCCAGATCGGGATGAGCAACCGTCAGGACCGATGCAACACCAAACCTGGCTGCTTCAATCGCCAGAGATTCCACACCGGGTCCCCCGATCAGCAGCACATGGGCTTTCAGTCCCATCTGGTTGGCCAGGTCGCGGCCACGGCTGATGGCTTCTGCCGCTGCTTTTTTCAGTTTACCGTTTCGTTGTTCAGCAAATATCAGAATGGATGACATGACTGGCTCCCCTCAGATCACTTTGGCTTCGTTCATTAACAGATCGACCAATGCCGGCACTGCCGACACATCCGATCCAACGATTTTCCCGGCTGCTTTAGCCGGTGGTTTGGCCAGACTTTCAATCCTGGAGGCAGAGTCCCCGGCTGGCAATGCCAGTTCCTCGGGCTTTTTGGTTTTGCTTGCCATGATTCCCTTTAGGGTTGGCAGGCGGGGTTCATTGAGTCCCTTCTGACAGGAAACCACAGCCGGAAGCTGTGCATGAACCACTTCGCGACCACCTTCAATCTCACGCTCAGCCTTTACAACTGTTCCTTCCAGAGTAAGGGTAACAGCCACATTCACCACCGAAAAATCGAGCATTGCGCCCAGAAACGTGGCAAACTGCCCGCTGTTGGTATCTACCGATTCTTTACCGGTCAGCACCAGATCGGCCTGTTTATCTTTCAGATAGGCGGCTACCGCTTCGGCAGCCTGATACCCATCAAACTCACCGGCGGCTTTGATGTGAACGGCTTTGTCGGCTCCCATGGCAAGGGCCTTGCGGATGGTGTTGATCACCGAGTCATCGCCCACCGAGAGAATGGTCACTTCTCCGCCATGAGCTTCTTTCAGTTTCAGGGCTGCCTCAACGGCAAACTCATCGAAGGGATTCAGAATAAAATTAACGTCAGCAGGGTCGATGGTCCGGCCGTCATCCCTGATTTTAATCCGGGTGGCGGTATCGGGAACCTGACTGACACAAACAAACAGATTCACAGGTTGGTCTCCTTTTCCTAATTAGCTGGAAAAATCATCTTCATGGTCTTAAGAAAATGGTCGTTTTCTTCGGGTGTTCCCACATTGACTCTCAGGCAGTCTGCCATTGCCGGATATCCGCTGACATTCCGGACCAGCACACCGCCATTTACCAGTTCCCGGAACACGCTTGCGGCCGTTTTTTCCAGAACTTTAAAAATAAAAAAGTTCGTATCGGTTTCAAATAAACGGAGCCCTGATAACCGGCTCAGTTCCGAAGCAAGTCTGGACCGCTCAGCCAGAATCTGCCGGGTGACCGATTCCACCCAGTCCTGATGCTCGAGAAGGCGGATTCCCACCCGCTGACTGAAGGCATCCACCGTAAAGGGAACCTTCGTTTTTCTGAGCTGAATCATGACCTCAGGAGAACCCAGCAGATAGCCAAGCCGGATTCCGGCCAATCCGTAAGCTTTTGAAAAAGTGCGCAGAATAATGAGGTTCCGGTAGTCATCAAGAACAGGAACCAGCGTGGGATTCACCGAATAATCGATGTACGCTTCATCCAGCCACACCAGTCCCGCTGCCTTTTGAATCAGGTTGGTCAGGTCGGCATGCGGAATAACCTGCGCAGATGGATTATTCGGATTGCAGAGAATGGTCAGTTTGGGCTGATGCCTGATCAGTTCTTCTTCCAGCACCACCGGATCATGACGGAGTGTATGTTCATCGGGCAGAACCGACAGAACCGATGCCTCGCAGAAACCGGCCACAGTTCCATACAGTGAGAAGGAGGGTGACGGAATAAAGACCCGGTCCCCATAACCCAGAATCGCCCACAGAGAGGAATATATGAGTTCATTGCTGCCGTGTCCGGTCAGAATGCAGTCGGGGTGAACCCCCAGATGTTCAGCCAGCTTTTTATTCAGTTCATCGGGGAAAACCGATGGGTACCGGTTCAGTGCAAACTGCCTGAAATCGGCCACCAAGGCCTCTGTCAGTTCAGCCGGAGGCGAATAGGGATTTTCGTTCTGATTCAGTTTAACCGGTGCTGAATCATCACTGACGTGATAGGCCTTTTCACGGAGAACGACCGACCGGAAGAAGTGTTCGGTGGTCATGAGCCTGATTGGCCGGTTTTACCGGTTCTTAATCGGGCAGAATCGCCATGTGCAGTCAGGCTTTCGAGATCAGCGAATGCAGCCACAGCCGGGCCGATGGCTTTCATCGCTTCTTCATTCAAATGGATTACCGAGGTTCGTTTCATAAAATCATAAACGCCAAGCGGAGAAAAGAACCGGGCGGTTCCGCAGGTCGGCAGCACGTGATTCGGTCCCGCCAGATAGTCACCTGCTGCTTCGGGCGACCAGTGCCCAATGAACACCGCCCCGGCATGCCGTACCCGGTACAAATGCGATTCAGGAAAGTCCAGCAGCAGTTCCAGATGTTCGGGAGCAATCCGGTTAGCCAGTTCAAAAGCTTCTTCCACCGAATCAACGGGTAACAAACCGCCAAAGGATTGAAGCGAGGCGGCAATGATTGCTTTCCTCGGTTGAATTTCAAGAAGGGCGGGTAAGCGTTCCTGCAGTTTCCCGGGCAGGGCGGGGTCCAGACTGATCAGGGTTACGGCAGCCTGCTCGTCATGTTCGGCCTGACTGAACAGATCAAGAATCAGGGCATCGGTGTCGGCTGTGTCATCGGCAATAATGGTCACTTCACTGGGACCTGCTATGCTGTCAATTTTCACAAATCCGAAAACAAGCTGCTTCGCTTTGGCCACATATTGATTCCCTGGCCCTGTTATCATATCGACCGGGCGGACCGATTCAGTTCCAAAGGCAAGGGCTGCCACGGCCTGTGCCCCACCGATCCGGTAGATTTCCTTAATTCCAAGTAAATCGCATGCCCCCAGCAGCACCGGACTCAGGCGTCCATCCTTACCGGCAGGCGTCACCACTACAATTTCATCGACTCCTGCCACCTGAGCAGGAATCACATTCATCAGAAGGGACGATGGATAAAAGGCCTTCCCCCCGGGCACATAAACGCCCACCCTTTCCAGCGGCGTCACTTTCTGACCCAGAATCTCACCGTAAGGACCAGCCACTGTCCAGCTTTGTTCCTGCTGATTCAGGTGGAAATTACGGATCCGTTCAATGGCCAGGCCGAGAATTTCCCGGGTTCCCGGTTCCAGTCGGGAAGCCGCCCCGGTCCAATCAGATTCCGGCACACGGATCGGGTCGGGATCAAAACCATCAAAGCGACGGGTAAAGGCACGAACCGCCGCATCGCCGTGAACCCTGACTTCGCGGAGGATGGAGGAAACCTGCTCGTTGAGAGAGGTAGAATCGAAAAGACGACGGGATTGAAGTTTTCTGAAGTAGTCTTCCCTGTTGGCGGGAAGATAAACCGGTAGCATCATAACGGATTTGCCAGCTTTTCCTGAAAAATGGTATCAGCGTGTGATGGCCGGCAGATCAGGCCGGACCGCTGCAGTCCGGCCGGAGTGCACCTCCGGTTTGATGACTGCTTAACCGGACCGGCTGAATTATTTACGGGATGGTTTGTCTTCTGATGTGCCGACCCTGCTCAGTTTCTTCTGAATTTCGGCAATCATCTGCTCCTGAACCATCAGCACTTCTTCTGCTTTTCTGATAAAGGTCTCACTCTTGGAAACCTTGATATCGGCTTTCAGACGAACCACCGCTTCTTCATGGATAGCCAGTTGTTCACGAAGCTGATCGGATTGGCGGTCCTTTTCAGAAGACCGGCGTTCCTGTTCCTTCTGGCGTTGCTCATCGCGGTATTTCCGCTGAGCTTCCATTTCCTGATAGTGGGATTCGAACCGGGTCTGAATGGTGGTCCAGATTTCCTTAAAGCGCTTGAAAACCTTATCCTTCTGCCGGCGTTTGATCACAGCAGCGATGGCTTTTTTCTGAATGGCCTTGTACTGGTTGACCGCCTCTTTCGGGTTGTCGATGGTTTCCAGACGGGCAACAAAGGCATCAATATCGGCTGTTAATTGCTCATAATTGGTGGTGTAGAGCGTGGTCAGCAGGTCCTTGGCATCCTCCTTGACCTTCTTCCAGTATTTCCAGAGGGAATCGACGTGCTTTTTCACCATGGTTTCAGAATCCAGTTCGGATTTCAATGCTTCCATGATGGCGAAAAATTCGTCGTAGGCCGTTTGTTTTCTTTCATCAGGTGCCGATGTGAGGGCCAGCATGGCTGCATCGATCTTAGCCTGAACCGCACTTCTGACCGCTTCAGATTCCTGAATGCGTTGCTCACGAGCCGCCTGACGCTGTTCATCGAGTGTGGAAAGGATGGTGGTAACACGCGCGGTCAGCGACTCACGAACCTCGTTTTCGAGCGGACGAACCGTCTGAATCCGCTTGGCAAGGCGGTTAATGGTATTGAAATAGTCAATATCAGGTTTCTGGGAAGGATCTTCCTGGAAGGTGCGGAAAGAAACCTCGAGGGGTTCCAGTTCCTTTTCAATCTGTACCTGATTGTAATGCATCTGCTCCTTCATGGCAATGTAACGCCGTTCGCGTTCTGCCTGGAAGGTCTTGATCGTGGCAACCGAGGCCTCGACTTCTGCTTTGTACTTTTCGTAGTCGGCTGCTTTTAATTCAGGAACTTTCACCAGCAATTGCTGAATGGTGGTGACTTTATTCCAATAGTCGTGTTTTTTTTCCAGCTTACCTGCGAGAAAAGTCGCCTCAAGCGTCTTGAGGTCCTGCATTTCCTGAATCAGATTGTCAATGGTCATAGCCGCCTTTCCGGAGATCGTCCCCGTTGTCAGACCAGGCCAGAGCAGGAGACCGGATGACCATTTGGTGGTTACCGGCGAAACAACTGCGGGCCCGGGATAGAGTACCGTTAAAGAACCTGCAAAGATAGGAGGTCCGTTCTGTTTTTCAACCAGAATGCCATCCGTAACCGCAATTTTACCCATTTCTTACGGGTTCAATCCTGCCGCAACACCTCGAGCGGTTTCAGCCGGAACAGGTTTCCGTTGATCAGCCAACCGGCCCCGGTCATCAGCAGAATGGTGATCAGCAGTCCATTCCCGATCAGTGTGAAAGGAATGGCCGCTGCAATTGAGAATACCTCCCGCAGAATCAGCTGTGAGGCCAGGACCGACAATCCCAGACCGGTGACTGATGCAAGCGCACCGAGGATGATAAATTCGAGGGTGAATATCTGCCGGATGACGGACTTGACCGCACCCAGCGTCCGCAGCAGGGCTGTTTCACGAATCCGGTGCAGTTTTCCGTTCGAAATGGCACCGGCCACCACAATCAGCCCGGTGAGTATGCTGAACAGACCCATGAAACGGATCACCAGTCCGATTTTATCGAGCACGGAATCGACCGTTTCAATCACCAGAGTCAGATCAATGGCCATGATGTTGGGAAATCGGGCAGCCAGCTTCCGCTGGAAATCACTTCTGGTTTCCACTCCATCAATGTGCAGGCTGGTCAGGAATGTTTGAGGAGCCTGTTCGAGTGATCCGGGCTTTACCACAACCATAAAATTGGGACTCATTCCGATCCAGTTCACTTCCCTCATCGAAGTAAGCGTGAATGATCGCCTGGCGCCCAGAATTTCCAGCTCGACCTGATCACCGATTTTCAGACCCAGCCGGCGGGCATACATGACTTCAAGGGAGACTTCCGGGGTCTGATCATTATTACCGGCGGTCCACCACGCTCCGTCGGTAATGGTTTCGGTACTGAGCAGATCCCACCGGTAAGTGGCCATGAACTCACCTCTGGGACCCGACCTTCCGACCGAATCGGTCAGACTGCGGGCCGAGACCGAGTTTATTGACGAGACCCGTGCCGGAATCAGGGGAAGCGGAGTGGTATAGGACCACTGTGTGCTGTCAAGCAGCGCCGTCAATGGTTCCACCTGAGACTTTTGAATATCGAACAGAATCAGATTTGGCCGGGATCCGGCATCTGAAAAGGTGATTTCATCGAGCAATCCTTTCTGCAGCTGATAAATGGTCAGCAGAAGGAATACACCGAAACCGAGAGCCAGAACCAGCGTCACCGTCTGATTATTCGGCCGGAACAGATTCGAAACCGATTGGCGCACCGGGTAGGAAAACTGGCGGATCCTCAGCAGACGTGCTCCGCGGACAATGACCAGTGACATCAGGTACAAGACCCCGAGCACCAGCAGAATACCGGCAAGAAAAACCGACCCGATCAGAAGACTGCCCGCATGAATCACCGACATGGTCCACAAGGTGCCCAGAAACAATACCGATACAATAGCAGTCATCAACCGGGACCTGCGAAGACTTCCGGCAGGTGCCACATCGCGGCGGAGCGCATGAAGCGGAGAGACCAGCAGCAGGCGGCTGAGCGGGAACAAGCTGAAGGTGACAGTTACAACCAGACCGGTGAGAATCCCCTTCAGAATCGCCGGCCAGGAAAGAGTGGTCACCAGTTCAACCGGCAGATAAGATTGGATGGCCAGCGGAATCAGAAACTGGATCCCGATACCAGCCAGCACTCCGGCGATAATTCCGGCAGAGGCCATCATCAGAGAAACCGACAGATAAATGGTGGCTACCTCAGGTCCGGTTGCACCCAGACAGCGAAGAATGGCAACGGTATCCATCTTTTGCCTGATATAAACATTGATGGAGGAAGCCACCCCGATACCACCCAACAGCAAGGCGATCAGACTGACCAGACCGAGGAAGGTCCCCACGCGGTCGATGTTTTCTCCCAGCCGTTGCTCGCGGCTGAGGTAACTCGAGACCCGGATGTCGGCCTCGCGCCATTGGTTTTCCATCCGGTTGGTGAGTGCAGCAATGTCCTGACCCGGCACGCCTTTCCATTCTGATATATAACGGACCCGGCTGCCATATTGAATCAGACCCGTTTCGGGCAGATACCGGTCGGGCAGGTACACCCGCGCAGATACTCCAAAACCAAAACCGGCATCCCCGGCCATTTTCTTTACAAATCCCGCAATGGCAAACTTTGCCTGTCCGATTTTTATGGAATCACCTGGTTCAAGTCCCAGCTGAAACCGCAGGCTCTCATCGGCAACGGCCTTCTTTCCATCCTGAAAGGTCGACCATGCATCGGCCGGTTCGGTCACCACATCCCCATACCAGGGATAGCCTCCGCTCATGGCCCTGACCTGTACCAACCGGCTGTTCATATCTTCCGGATTGATGGCCATGCTGAGGAACTGAGTAATCCGTGATTCTTCCATGCCGGCCGAACGAAGCGAATCAAAGACCTGCGAAAGACTATCGGGAAACTCGCGGTTAGCCGAAAAACTCAGATCGGATCCTTTTAATTTCCGCGATTGAAGTTCAACCGATTCTTTCAGGTTATCACTGAAGGAACTGACTGCCACCAGGGCAGCCACACCAAGAAATACCGACAGGACCAGGAAGCCGATTCTGGATTTTTGCGAACGGAATTCCTCAACAGCCAGTTTTCTGATAAAGTGTAAACGCATCTCAGTCACCCACCCGTTCGTCACTCACCAGTTTGCCATCGGCCAGACGAATAATCCGTCCAGACCGGTTGGCCAGACTCTGATCGTGAGTGACCATCACCAGCGTGGTGCCATGTTCACGATTCAGGCTGGTCATCAGGTCGAAAATCCGCTGACCCGTTTTCTGATCCAGGTTGCCGGTGGGTTCATCGGCAAACAGAATTTTGGGTGAACCCGAAAATGCGCGTGCAATGGCCACCCGCTGCTGCTCTCCCCCCGAAAGCTGAACCGGATAGTGATCGAGCCGGGAACCCAGCCCAACCTGATCGAGCAATTTTTGTGCGGTGGTTTCTGCATCCGGACGGCGAAGGAGTTCGAGCGGAACCATGACATTTTCAAGAGCAGTCAGCGTTGGAATCAGTTGAAAAGACTGAAAAACAAACCCGACCGTCTGATTCCGGAAAACCGCCAGATCGTCTTCGGAAAGTTCATTCAGGTTGCGTCCGGCCAGAGAAACCGATCCGGCTGTGGGACGATCCAATCCGGCCATCAGCCCGAGTAAGGTCGATTTTCCCGATCCGCTCGGACCGAGAATGGAAATAAATTCTCCTTGTTCTACCGAAAAGGAGACCTGGTCCAGAACGGTCAGCGTGGATTCACCCGAAGGAAAAGATTTGGTCAGGTTTGAAATGGAGATCATAAAACTTGAATTAGAAGTGGAAGCGGATTCTGATCCGGCCGGAAAAGCCAGATCCGGTTGTGTAACGTGCAACTAATAAACGCCAAACCGGACCGGTTCGTTTCAGAGTGCCGGTAACAAGTTGTAACAGGCAGGAAGTCAGGTGATTGGGGATTGGTGATGGGTGAGTGGTGATGGGAAAAACCAGGAAACAGACCCTCACCGGCGGAGGAGGCGAAATTCTGGCTACTGGCTACTGGCTACTGGCTCCTGTGTTCCTTCTCCCAAAACGCTATTTTTATACCAGACCTTGACATCTCATTTTTTTTTTTTTGCATTTTGTCACAGGACGTAACCATGAACCCGACAA
>JABWAT010000018.1 GCA_013360915.1 Bacteroidota bacterium | reverse complement strand
ATCACCAATCACAAATCACTTGTATTTTCTCGTCACTTGTTACGCGTCACTCGTCACGGGAAAAACCCTTGTCCCTTCCCCGACTTCATCGGGGTAAACTTTCACCTCAGGGTCCGGGTTTTTCCAATCAAGGTCCCTGAGCGGCCCTTCGACTCAGTTCAGTGACCAAGTCGAAGGGCTAATTCCCAATCACTTGTATTTACTTTTAACTTTTAACCCGTAACTCTTAACTGGAAAAACCCCATGGCTTTCCCGATGTCGTCGGGGCTCAATCAACGGGTTTTTCCCTCACTACTTGATTCCAATCTCCCGCGCCATGCGGTGATAATTCGGCGGAGCAAGGCCGAGCTTTTTGGCGGCATCGGCATCAGAATCGGATTGTTCACGTACGAATTTGAAGTAGGTGCGTTTCACCTCGGTTTCCATGTCGCGCCAGGGAATGATATCCTGAAAGGAAATGCCCGGCGCACTGTCGGTGAGAAGCGGCATGCCGGTGCCGGGTTTGCGGCCACGAAGGGCTTTGGCCACCAGATCGGCGGAAATCTCGCGCTCACCGGTGAAGAGCAATCGCTGAACCACGTTGATCAGTTCGCGCACATTGCCCGGCCAGGGATGCCGTTTGAGCGCTTCCATGGCCTCGGCGGAGAGAACCGGAGATCCCATGTTCATCTCACGTTCATATACCGACATGAAGTGCCGGATTAACAGCGGAATGTCGGTGGGGCGTGCGCTCAGCGACGGTACATTGATCTGAATGACATTGAGACGGTAATACAAATCTTCGCGGAACCGGCCGGCCTTCACTTCATCCTCGATATGCCGGTTGCTGGCGGCGACAATGCGCACATCCACTTTGATGCGGGTTTTCCGACCGATTTTTTCGAGTTCACCTTCCTGCAGAACCCGCAATAATTTTACCTGTGCAGCCAGTGGCATTTCGGTGATTTCATCGAGGAAAATCGTGCCGTGATTGGCCATTTCGAACAGACCCGGCTTGCTGGCCGAAGCCCCGGTGAAGGAGCCCTTTTCGAATCCGAACAATTCACTTTCAATCAGGTCGTGCGGAATGCTGCCACAGTTTACCGCGATGAAGTTTTCGAATTTCCGGTTGCTCAGATAATGGATGTGAGTGGCGACCAATTCCTTGCCGGTTCCCGAAGCGCCGGTGATCACCACGTTCACCTGAGATTTCGAGCATTTATCAATCTGATCGCGCAGTTCATTAATCGCCGGTGAATCGCCAATGATGAGTTTTTTTGACAGCAGATTGTCAATGGTTTTCGTGAGTTTCCGGGTGGAGCGCAATTGTTCTTCGACCATGAGCTTGGTCTGGAACGCGTTGTAAATGCTCAGCAGGAAATCGGTGGGCTGGTATATAAACTCCTCGATATCACCGGGGTACTTGGTGCAGTACCAGAAAGCCCCGGCTTTCATCAGATTGGCGGCGAAATTAAAATTGGACAGGTTTGAGGTCATCTTGGTCACCACGATGATCTGCAGGGCCGGATTCAGTTTTTTGATCCGTTCGATGAGTGTTTCACCCATCAGTCCGCCCGAAATCTGGTAATCAGTGATAATCACATCGTAATCGGCCGGATTTTTCTCGAGCACATCCAGCGCATCTCGTCCGTTCGAAATCACATCGCGGATCTGAATGTAATCAGAATACGACCGGATGGTATTCCGTATCCGCCTGACATCGAATTCTTCATCTTCGATGACCAGGAGCCGGATTATCTGGTTAAAAATCATAAAGTCCTCCTGCCGGATTATGCGTGGGGGATGTCGAGAGTGAACCGGGCGCCGCCATCGGGGTTATTGGTGGCATCGATGTGCCAGCCGCAACCCGAGGTTGCCAGATGCCAGGCGATGAAACAGCCGTAACCGCTGTTTTTACCTACCGATTGTTTGGTGGAGGCATTTTCCAGAAACAGTTTTTTCACGCCGCCTTCACCGATGGCAAGCAAATCGGGACTGATGCCGCGTCCGTTATCCGAAATGACCAGCCGGCCGGGACCATCGGGTTTCGTCCACCGGGTCTGAATGCGGATGAGGATTTTTGACTCGCCCGAGTGTTCGATGGCATTCTGAATAATCGGTTCCAGAATCTCCCACAGGACAAACTCATTTACCGTGAGCCGGGGGAATTGCGGATCGAGATCCAGTTCGAATGTGTAATTGGAATTCACTGTGGATGTCCGCTGAAAAATGTGCTGCACAATGAACCGGATCAGTTCATTCATATCCGTCTGGAAGATCGGATTCCGGATGGTCTGAACGGGGGTATCGTACCACTTCATGTCATAAATCACCCGGGAAATGAAGTTGGAATACTTGATGACCCGTGCTTTGATTTCATCGATGTTTTCGGGGCGGATGGACCGCAAATCATCCTTGATAAATCCCATGACCTTTTCGGCCTTGTGGTGGGTGTGATAGATGCGGCGGGTGAAAAGAGATTCCTTTTCATGCACCACCTGCTCCTTGATCAGCTGTTCATGTTCCTTCACCAGTTGTTCCTGAGCCTCATCACGCTCAACCGCGGTGTAGGAAGCGATGTAGTACATGGCCAGAATACCCAGAAGAATGAAGGACAGATAAATAATAGTGGATTCATCGTAGCTGGAAATGATCTCGCGTGTGAACGGTGACAGACCGGGCGACATGGTCATCATCAGCAGGCAGCCTTCACGGCCGGGAATGGATACCGGGGCATAAACAGCCAGCCTGCCCGGAGTGCCGGGATCGTATACCGGGCTGGAGGGCGGACGGGTCTGAAGCGAATCGCGGATCCAGCCGGGAAGGGTTATCCGGCGGAACGATGATTCACCATCTGTTTGCTTCGTCATCAGTCTGACCAACTGAAGACTATCCTCCACCACCAGGCAGGTGCCGCCTGAATCGGGAAGCAGAACCGTGACGCGGATATCGGGGTACCTTCCGGAATCGGGGAAGAAAAAGTCGCGGATGGAGGGGGCCGGTGCCGAAGCAGATGCACCGGGACCGGGCAGATGCCAGGTGGCCAGCATGTTCTGGCTGATATTCACCAACTGGCGCGCATAGGTGCGGTGATTCGCCTCTTCATACCGGATCAGATAGGATTTCAGGGTGGCTTTATGGAAAAAGGATATCACCAGCTGGGCCAGAATCAGCATCACAAACACAATGGTGATGTGTCTGAACTCGAACCGGGTTCGTCGTTTTTGTGCGGGAGTAGAACTCATATCTGATTGACGATTTCCACTGAAGATGGATGGTTTGGTTATTAAAATCATAATCAGTCACCCGCAATTAGTAAAAATTAACCGATAAGTGTGAAACTTTTTGGAGGGTCTGTTATCAGATCAATAAAAGGGGCAGGTTATTGTTCTGATAATGTTATCAGGATAATAATTTTGAGGGGAAAAGTGAAAGCGGTTTTCCGTTTCCCGTTTCCACTTTCTGGTTTGGCATCATTTGTGTTTTAAGTCACAGGCATCGCAACCAAACCGGATCGGCATGTTTGAACAATTCAGCACACTGGACCTCACCATTATTCTGGCGTACTTCACGCTGACGCTGGGTATTGGGTTATGGGTTTCACGCCGGCGGGATCAGACCAGCGAAGACTATTTTCTTGCTGGCCGGAATCTCGGGTGGGTTGCCATCGGGCTCTCGCTGTTTGCCACCAATATTTCGAGCGAGCACATTCTGGGTCTGGCTGGTACCGGGGCTTCCCGGGGTCTGGCCAGCGGCAGTTTCGAATGGATGGCGGTCATTATCCTGATTGCCATGGGGTGGTTCATTGCACCGGTATTTATCCGGTTGGGTTTGTTTACGGTGCCGGAATATTTAGAAATCCGGTACGACCGCCGAAGCCGCCACTACCTGACGACTGTGTCGATTGTGGCCTATATCATCACCAAAATTTCGGTCATGTTATTTGCCGGCGGTATTCTGTTGCAGCATTTACTCGGTTGGGACATGTATTCGGGAGCCATTCTCCTGGTCTTGTTCACCGGTATTTACACGGTGGTTGGCGGATTAACTGCTGTGGTATGGACCCAGGTTTTTCAATCGGTTGTTCTCATTGCCGGCAGTCTGGTGGTTACCCTCCTTGGCCTGCAGGCCGTCGGCGGATGGGACGGTTTGGTTGATAAGCTGCCTGCCGGACATTTTACCATGTTCAAGCCCATGGATGATCCTGACTTTCCATGGACCGGTATTGTGTTTGGCGCCCCGATTCTCGGTTTCTGGTATTGGTGTACCGACCAGTACATTGTACAACGGGTGCTGGGTGCCCGTTCGGTCACCGAGGCCCGCTGGGGGACGTTTTTTGCTGCCGTTCTGAAATTGATTCCTGTGTTCGTGATGGTTCTCCCCGGGTTGATTGCCGTGGCGTTGTTCCCCGACATTTCGGGGGACGACGCCTACCCGGCTCTTATTTCGGGTTCGCTGCTTCCCATTGGCCTGAAAGGGCTGGTGGTGGCCGGCATACTGGGAGCCCTCATGTCGTCTCTGGCGGCTGTGATGAACAGTGCAGCCACTCTTTTCACGGTTGATTTTTACCAGCCCAGAAATCCGGGTGCCTCCGAAAGAAAACTGATTCTTGCCGGTCGTCTGGCCACCTTATTTATCACCATCACTGCCATTCTCTGGGTTCCGCTCACAAAGCTGATCACCAGCAATATCTATATCTATATGCAATCGGTTCAGGCTTACATCAGTCCGCCCATCGTGGCGGTCTTCCTCTTTGGATTGTTCACCAAACGGGCCACGGCCACGGCTGCTTTTTCCAGTCTGGTGGTGGGTGGTGCTTTGGGTCTGTTACGGTTGATTCTCGAATACATGCACACGAACGGAACGGCCTTACCCGGGCTGATTCTCCCATTCGTCACCATGAATTTTCTACATTTTGCAATCGTCTTGTTTGTAATCTGTTCGCTTGTCCTGGTTGCAGTCAGTCTGATGACGGAATTGAAACCAGCCAAAGATACCAGCGGAC
Organism: Bacteroidota bacterium; assembly: GCA_013360915.1. Classification (NCBI taxonomy): domain Bacteria; kingdom Pseudomonadati; phylum Bacteroidota; species Bacteroidota bacterium. The sequence goes on along the minus strand of JABWAT010000018.1, from coordinate 45,828 downwards.
TTCTTATCGCGGGCCGGATTCGGTCGGCGGATGGGTCGGACCGGCAGGAGGACACTCAGGTGTTTCAGCCGTTCAGAACCCAACTATATGCTTCCATTGTGCTGTGTGTCATTGTCATCGGACTGTGGGGGTTCCTGAGCTGAGTTTTCAGACAGGACCGGATATCGCAAAATCGCAATCAACTCTAAACCAATCATGGAGATCAACATGAAAAAGTTGCTAACCCTGCTCGCAGCCGTCCTTCTCACGGCTGTTTCTGCCCAGGCCCAATGGGTGTGGGAATCGTTCGAGGGTGGCGTCGGAAACGATACCACTTATTTCCCGAATCGTCTGAATAACGGATTCTTTACCAACGGACCTGGTTCTCTTTTTAATCTTTCTGCCAGCGATGATGCATTGGATGGCGAGGAAGCCCTGAAAATCGACTACCGTGTCGAAGCTTTCGATGGATGGGGAGGCTATGTGGTTCGTTTGCACAAGAACGATCTGGAAAACCTGGGTGATTCGGCCAAATATGACCTGTCATCGGGTAAATACCTGAGCTTCTGGGTAAAAGTGGTCACACCGGCTGTTAAAGACCAGCCCGGTGATGTCAACTTTGAATTCAAAGTCAAAGAGCAGAAGGATACCGATACGGGTGAAGACCTGTTCCTTAAAAACTTCGGTACCATTGCTCAGGAACCTGCCGGAACCTGGCGCCAGTACATTGTGCCTCTTGAGCACAATTCTGTAAATCCTGATGGTTTTTCAACCCAATTTGGTAATGGGGATGGTGAATTCCAGCCATGGGACATCGTCGGCTACGAGTTTGCCATTGTGTACATCACTGATGGAAAGAATGAAAATCCGCCTGCTGCAACCGGAACGTTTCTGATGGATAAAATTCAGATCCTGGGTCAGGCATTTGAGCCGCTCATGACCTTTGATCAGACCGCATCGGTTTCTGCATACTATGACAAATTTGTCATGGATTGGGATGGCGTGGCTGCACCGCTTCTGAAACTTGATTTCAGTGATGAGAATGCAGATACCGTTGAAGGTACCGGCGCTCTGAAAGTGGATTATAAAGTGATCGGTTCACAAAACTGGGGAGGCTATGCTTCTTTCCGTCACATGCTGGAAACCCCTGTTGACCTTTCAACAAAGTCGGCAGTTGGCTTCTATCTGAAAAATCTGGTTCCTCCGGGACTGGAAGGCCGTGTGATCACCCGTTTTGAAATTTATGATGGTGATAATGAAGAATGGGTTGCCATTCCGAATTTTGACATCAGCAAAGCTGGTGACTGGCAATTTTTGTACTTCCCGCTGGAAGAATCCTCGAAACCCTGGGGTGACATGCGTCCCGGAGATCCCGGATTTAACAACAAGAGCAATGGCAACAAAACCTTTGACATCAACGCCGTAAAGGGGTTCCAGTTCGAAATCATCATTACCAATGATGGAACCCAGCCGTTTGGTGCCGATGTGGTGGCCGAAGGATCCTTCCTGCTCGACCTGATTACTCCAAGCGGATTTGCAGAAAACGATACCGAGGCACCTGCTGCTCCGACCGGACTGCTGGCCCTTCCCGGGGAATACAAGAACCTGCTGATCTGGGATGACGTTCCTGGTGAAGAGAAGGAAAAATATTCCATCTACTATAGTGGATACCCGATCACCGATCTGACCGATCCGCTGGTATTTACTCTTACCCCGAACAAGGCTGAAGGTCTTCAGGCTGCCGAGCATTTTATAAACAGCCCGATCAACAATGCCACTCATGATATTTACTATGCCATCAATGCCACCGACAAAGCAGGTAACGTAGGAGCTGTTGCTGCCACCGAATCTGCTGTTCAGAACACTGGAAAAGGTGTACCGGTTGTATGGCTGGGTGCTCCAGAAAGCTTCGTGGCCGATGGTAATCTGAGCGAATGGGCTTCGGTTCCTGCCTGGGAAGTGAAATCATCTGATAACACTGGTACCATCATTAACCCGGGTACCTGGCCGCATGATGGTGATACCGACTTATGGTTCAAGGCCTGGGCGGCTGTTTCCAGTACCCATCTCTACATGGCCATGCAGGTATATGACGATTACTATTTCGTCGATACCACCAAGGCTTCCTATGAGCAGGATGCTCCGGATGTGGTCTTTGGTCTGTATGATTACAAAGGCAAGGATCACACCGGTTACCGTCGTGGTGCCACCCCTGACTATCACTTCCGCATGAATGCTCACCGTGTGTCGGATGACATCAATGGTGCAACGGTGGCCCGTCAGGCTCATGACAACTACGAATGGATTCAGACAGAAACCGGATACATTTTCGAATGGTCCATTTCTTTCGAAGCCATCGCAGCCCTGCATGAAGGCGATGCACTCTTCACACCGGAAGACGGTATGATGATCGCTTTTGACTGGCTGGTCAATGATGGTGATGCCAATCTGGCCCGTCAGGGTGGAATGCGCTGGAGCCAATCGAATGAAGACAATGCCTGGAATAATGTTTCTTCCTGGAATTATACCTGGATCGGAAACAACTCCAGTGTGTTCTTCACCAGCGTGGATGGAAAGGGAGAAACCGCCCGTTCCTTTAACCTGAGCCAGAACTATCCGAATCCGTTCAACCCGACCACTGCCATCCGTTTCAGCATGAAACAGGCGGGCAATGTCAGTCTGAAGGTTTATGATGTGCTGGGTAAGGAAGTGTCCACCTTATTCAACGGACAGAAGCCACAAGGTGAGTACACCGTTCATTTCAACGGTGCCTCGCTTCCGAGTGGTATTTATTTCGTACGCATGATGGCTGATGGCTACACAGCCGTCAGAAAAATGACGCTGATTAAGTAAGCTTCAACGTGCTGCCCGGTCGTCAGGACCGGGCAGCTTTTTTTTTCTCACAGACAATCTGGTATAACCCATGAAACGACTTCTGCTTGTACTGACGATGTTTCTTTTTGCCGCAACGGTTTCCGCTTTATCGGTTGGAAAACTGACCGGGGTGGTTAAGGATAAAAAAACCGGTGAACCCATCATCGGGGCCAATGTGATGATAGAAGGGACCTTTCTGGGTGGTGCGGCCGACCTGGATGGAAAATACACCATTTACAACATTCCGGTTGGGGAATATACGGTAGTCGCCAGCGCGGTGGGATATCAGAAATCAAGGGTTGCAAAAGTTATTATAAAAAATAACCTGACTGCAGTTCAGAATATTCTGATGAATTCTGAAGATATTATGCTCGGTGAAGAAATTGTGGTGGAAGCAGAAGCACCATTGATTCAGAAAGATTTGACTTCTTCTGCTGTTACCGTCAGTGCATCAGAATTGCGTTCCATGCCGGTTGAAAACATTGGCCAGGTGGTCAATATGCAGGCAGGCGTGGTGGATGGGCACTTCCGTGGCGGACGGAGAAATGAAGTGGCCTATTTATTGGATGGGGTCCCGATTACTGATGCTTTTTCGTCGGGTGAAGGCCTTTCAGTTCAGAACAGTTCAGTCCGTCAGCTTGAAGTGATTTCGGGTACTTTTAATGCAGAATACGGGCAGGCGATGTCTGGTATTATCAATGTGGTATCAAATGATGGTGCCGTTACCAATCATAGTACCTGGTTTTCCTCAAATGTCGGAAGTTATTACAGTACCGATCCCCTTTATCCGAACATAGACAATATTGGTCTTCAATCAAGAGATTTTCAGGGATCGGTCAGTGGTCCCATCTCACTTATTCCCGGCATGAGCTACTTCACGACCGGTCGTTATTATTTTGATCAGGGCTCTTTTTACGGCAGACGAGTTTACCGGCCGAAAGATGCCGATCCGTTCACCAATCCAACAGGCAGACCCACCGGTGATTCTTCCTGGGTTCCGATGGCACCTTTTGAACTCTATTCATGGAACGGAAAACTGACCTGGCAGTCACCCAATTATAAAGTGTCTTTGAATACCCTGTATGAACAAACGTACAGTCAGGGATATTCACATGTAAAAAAATACAGTCCGGATGGACGAATGAAGAACTTCAAAAACAGTCTGGTAAGCAGTCTTCAATTCACCCATATTCCAACCGATAAGATTTTTCACGTGACCTCATTGACCTGGTTGAATTACAACTACCATGGATATGCATATGAAGATCCGTTTTCTCCCAAGTTTATCGGAAACGGATATGGCGATCCGCCATCAAATTATACATTCAGTACCGGCGGGACCGATAATGGCCGGTATAAACGGTTTACCAATACCATGATCACCAAATGGCAAATCACGGCACAATTAAATGATGTTCACAAGCTGGGAGCCGGAATTGAAGCCCGGCATCATAACCTTTTTACACGAAACAGTTACCTGTTTTCCCGTGAATTTGAATTGGATGCAGATCCGCTTCCAGATTCGATCACTTTTGAATATTCACCCCTTCACACAGATGGAAACAGTGGCTATCAGAAAATACCCTGGGAGTTTTCAGCCTACATTCAGGATAAAATCGAATACGATATCATGATTGTGAATCTTGGGCTTCGGTTTGAATACTTCCAGCCTAATAGCAAAGTCGTTCCTGATTTTCGGAACCCGGATCAAAGCCCCTTTTTCCCGGGTAGCGGGCCAAGCAAAGACGCCAAATCTCAATATCAGATCAGTCCGCGGCTGGGTGTTTCTTTTCCCATAACAGCCGAGGGGGTTATTCACTTTTCTTACGGACATTTTTTCCAGATTCCTCCGTTTGAAAATATCTATCAGAATAATGATTTACCGGTTTACACGAATCAAACCAATATCAGTTACGGAAATGGTGATCTGAAGGCACAAAAAACGGTCATGTATGAACTGGGTCTTCAGCAGGTTTTGCCATACGATATCAAACTGGATGCGAATATGTATTACCGTGACATCCGCAACCTGATTGGTGTTGAAATCGTCAATACCTACTATGGCAGTTACTATTCAAGGTTCATTAACAAAGATTATGGAAATGTACGGGGACTGACCGTCTCTCTTGACCGGCGGATGTCTGATCTGTTCAGTATTTCCCTTGATTACACCTATCAGAATGCAAGAGGTAATGCTTCTGATCCATATTCTGCCATTTATTATTACCAATCCAATCTGGAACCAGAAAAGCAGGTTCGTCCATTGGATTGGGATCAGCGGCAGACCGTTAACCTGATTCTCACAGCTGGAAATCCGACCGATTTACTGGTAAGTGCCAATATCGGTTATGGTTCGGGATTCCCATATACACCCGATGTCGTTCTTGAACGTTCGCGGTTTCTGAATGAAGGCACCAAACCAACCACCTGGAATTTTGATCTGAGAGCAGAACGTCAATTTGAAATTGCCGGGACCAACATTGGTGCATACGTACTCATTTATAACGTTTTCGGAATCAAAAATGAGTATGGCATTTTCCCATCTACGGGGCGTGCTACCCGCGATTTATTGGGTGAACAGCAATGGAGAGAACTGGTAGGAGATAAAGTATTCGATGATTACATCTCTGATCCCTCACGGTTCTCGGGACCAAGAAATATCAAAGTCGGCGTTAATTTTTCACTTTAAGCAACAGGTTATCCATGAAAATCACGCATGCAGTATTAATCGGAACCCTGTGTCTGGTTCCTGAACTGGTAACCGGTCAGTCGGTGTGGCCAGAAATTAACCGGTTACGGAATGATCAGTTGGGTTCCCAGATTTACCGGAGAGAGAGTATTCTGGATGGGAACCTGGTCAGAACGTTGTTTTACAATAACAGCGAAGTGGCTCAATGGCCCTTTTCCCCATCGGGTGAATGGCCAAAGGGAACCGGAATCAATTATGTGGATGGAATTTGTATGTTGGTTGCTGCCGAGGCAATAGCACCCCGCAAACCAGCACCAAATAATAAAATCACACCCGTTGAAACTTACTATCGTGAAGAAATGGATCGGCCGTTGGGTGTACCACCCAGTCTGGTTAATGAACCATGGGGATGGACACCGGTTCCCAATTATGCCAATCCGTCTTCCTCCGATCCGGCAATGAGCAACCGGACCGGATCGTGGCCTGCTGCATGGCCAGAGGCGTTGGGATTGACAACTGCATTTAACGGTCAGTGGTATGGCTATTTTGGCCGGAACATTTTCAATGCCGAATTGGAAACCTTTTTCGTTACCGATGACTCCAAGGATGCTGAATGGACATTCCCGTCCTATGGTTTTTACCCGATAAAGGCTGATATACCCACCAATCCGGCAGACCCGGTTCAATGGTACAATCCCAATATCCGGAAAGGATTGGGACTCCGGGTGGAAACACGCGGATTTCAATGGTCCCACGTGCTGGCAGAAGACATCATTTTCTGGCATTATGATATTGTCAACCTGGCCGATGAAGATTATGCTTCGACCTATTTCGGCTTTTACACAGATACCGGACTCGGCGGAGATGCCGATAATGCCGATGACTGGGCCAGTTATGATGAAAACCTGGATCTGACCTACGGATTCGATAAAGATGGAAAAATTCCCGGTCGGGTCGATGTCAAGCTCGGCGTTTACGGGTATGCGTATCTGGAATCACCCGGTAATTCAAGCGATGGAATAAACAATGATAATGATACCGACGTTAATGGAGTACCACTGATTGATGAGCGTCGTGATGACGGAATCGACAACGACAAGGACTGGAAAAGTTTTGTTGATGAAAACGGAAACGGAGTCTGGGATTGGGATCAGACCACCCAGATCGGTGAAGCCCTACTAAACGATGTGGGAGCCGATGGTGCCGGACCTTTTGATGAACCCTATGATGAGGTGCTTGGAAAAATTAAAGAGCATTTTCCTGACCTCGGTGAAGGGGATGGTCTTCCGACCGTGGGTGAACCCAATTTCGAGAAAACCGATAAAGATGAATCAGATCAGATCGGTCTGACCGCTGTGGCCATTGAAAAACTGGATGGGAAAACCAACAGGGATTTGTGGCCACGTAATGACGATGTTATCTGGGCCCGGATGAGCAGTGCGCGCTTTGATACCTCTGTTCAGAACTCTAACATTCAGATTGTTTTTTCCTCTGGTCCCTTTTTACTCAGAAGCGGAATCAATCTGGTTGGTTTCGGGCGTGAACGGTTTTCGATGGGATTGGTTTTTGCGGAAGATTACAGTGATCTGGTCTTTAACAAAAAGACCGTTCAGTTTATTTACAACAATGACTACAATTTCACTAAACCACCTCTTAAACCCAGGCTGACCGCCATAGCTGGTGACAAACAAGTGAAATTGCTGTGGGACACACGTGCCGAGGATTCAACGGATCCGGTACTTGGTTATCAGAATAATGACCCCAAACAAGGTCCCAAAAAGGATTTTGAAGGATACCTGATTTACCGTAGCACAGAACCCGAGTTCCAGGATATCAAAGTTATTACTGATTCGAAGGGGCAGCCGAAATTCTGGAAACCAATTGCTCAATTTGATAAAGTGGATGGAATTATTGGTCCGGATCCGGTTGGGATTAACGGTGCAGCTTTCTGGCGTGGTGATGACACCGGCCTGCAACATTCTTACATCGACAACGATGTGATAAATGGCCGTACTTATTACTATGCAGTGGTATCCTATGATGAAGGATTTTATAACGATACGGTGGATATTAAACTTCAGCCTGCAGAATGTACCAAAATTATAACCACAGACCTTGTGGGAACCATTCAGTTCATCGATCAGAATTGTGCAGTGGTGACACCAAATGCACCAGCAGCCGGATATGTTCCTGCGGGTGCAACCATGCAATCGGTTAATGCAACGGGCACCGGCTCACTGAAAGTCACAGTTTTTAATCCATCTGAAATTAAGGAAAATGCCATTTACACAGTGAAGTTTCAATCAACAGGGACTTCGCCCAATTATGTGACCGATGGGGCGATTGTAACCCGTTTGATGAATGGAGTGGTCGATTCTCTTGGCAAAAAGATTGCAAAAAACCAGGTGGCTTATCCAGGTCAACCCGCGTCCTCTTTACCGTTTGACGGGCTGGTACTTGAAGCATTAAATGACACGTCAACTGCCCTGATCGATTCGGCAAGCCGATGGATAGCAGGGGATTTACCAAACCTTCCCACCATGCTGGCACAACGTACGCCGACCACTTCACTTGCGGGACCCAAGTATGCTGGTAAATACATGTATTTCAGTTCAGATTACCGGATTGAATTTTCCGATACCGTTGTCGGGACTTCCATGACGAGCAATGTGGCCTTTAAGTTCAAACAGATTCCCATCAAATTCCGAGTGTTCAATGTGAATACAGGTCAGCGTATGGAGGTGATCACAGAACTTGCAGATCTGAACCGGAATGAATTAAAGTTGGGTGAAGACCGGATTTTTATTGTAGAGTATAGAAACGGCATTAAAACCGGAGCCAATGAGCGGTGGCCATGTATTGTTGCGTACGGATTTCCCGGTGAAGATGGTCTTAAAAAGGTGCCAGGCGCCGGCGATGTTTTTCGTGTCAAATTCCGGAAGAAATTCTTCGAGGGAGATACCTTCACCTTTACCACTGAATCTCAGGGAATGAGTGCCTCAAAAGCAAAAAGTGAACTGGATAATATACGCGTGGTTCCGAATCCCTACATTGGAGGAAATATCTGGGAACCCAGAAACCTGGAAGGAATCCAGGGTCGCGGAGAAAGAAGAATCGCCTTTACCCGGTTGCCGATGAAATGTACAATCCGGATTTACAACATGGCAGGCACACTGGTGAAGACTCTCGAAAAGGATTCTGATTCTGCCGATGGTTCACTGCGCTGGAACCTGCTGTCGGAAGACGGAACCGATGTGGCCTTCGGAGTATATATCTATCATGTGGATGCTCCGGGTGTTGGTGAGAAAATTGGAAAATTTGCCCTGATCAAATAAGCAGGAAAAGAGTTGAACATGAAAAAGATTTTTACACTGACGTTTCTGGCTGTTCTGGCCTCAGTTCCGGTTCTGGCACAATATTCAGATGTTATTTCAAAACGGGGAGGTACAGCCGCTCCGTTTCTGGGTATCAGCATGGGGGCAAGCGGAACCGGAATGGGTTCAGCTTTTGTCGCAAAGGCCGATGATCCATCCGCCATGTACTGGAACCCGTCTGGTCTGGCAAGGTTGGAAGGGATCCAATTGCTGTTCGATCATACCTCGTGGCTTGCGGATGTAAACTATAATTATTTTGCGGCCACTTATAACATGGGTGGTGCAGGTACCATCGGATTCAGTTATACAGCTTCAGAATACGGGGACATGGAAGTAACCACCATTGATGAACCTGATGGAAATGGTCAGTTATTCAGTGCAATGGATGCCGTGATGAGCCTGGCTTATGCTGTCTCACTGACCGATAAATTTGATATTGGATTTAATCCGAAATTGGTTTATCAGTCCGTATGGAATACCAGTGCCATGGCAGTGGCCATCGATATCGGGGTAAAATACATCACTCCGTTTGATAATATGGTACTTGGTATGTCGATAACCAACTTCGGGACCGATATGAAATTAACAGGAAGATCTCTGCTGGCCCTGTATGACCCGGATCCGGATAACTCGGGGAATAATGATAAGTTACCAACCAATATCAATACAGATGAATTTCCGCTTCCTCTGACCTTCAGAATGGGCGTGAGCTGGGATGCTTTCAAGGGAGATTACACCAGGTTAACGGTGGCTGCCGATGCTGCACACCCCAACAATGACTACGAAAGTATCAATCTCGGAGGCGAATACAGTTACAATGAGTTTCTGTTTCTCAGGGGCGGATATAAATCATTGTTCCTGACTGATACCGAAGAAGGGTTTACCTTTGGCGCAGGAGTAAGACAGATGATTACCGGGAACATTTATGTTCACCTGAATTATGCCTTTGCTGACTTCGGACGATTAAATAACACGCAAAAAGTTACACTCGGTCTCTCATTCTGATGACTCGGAAATCATTCATCCTTCTTCTTTTCCTTACGGCCGGATTCTTTCCGGCCGTTCCTGTCTTCTCAAAGGACTTCAAAGGTGCCGAATACCGTACCAAAGAAGCCTTTCTGTATGGGCGTTTCGAAATCCGGATGAAAGCCACCCCGGCTGAGGGAGTGCTCTCCACTTTTTTTACGTATTTCGATGGAACGCCACAGGATCCATGGACCTCTGGAAAGTGGAACGAAATTGATATTGAAATTGTCGGACGGTACCGCAATTCCGTACAGTTTAACACCATCACCCCCAATCAGGTCAATCACGTCAGTTCGGTGTTTACCTCCTTCGATCCCGCGGCCGATTTTCATACCTATGCCATTGAGTGGACTCCCACGTACGTGTCCTGGTACATTGATGGTGTCATGGTCAGAAAACAAACCGCCAGTCATATTCAGACCCTTACCCGTGCCCAGAAGCTGATGATGAATACCTGGAATCCGGCATATCCCGATTGGGTGGGAACCTTTTCGGCCGCCTCCCTGCCAGCCTTTTCCTGGTATGACTGGATTAAAGTCTACTCCTACACTCCCGGAACCGGAACCACAGGCGAGGGAAATAATTTTTCGTTTCTCTGGGAAGATCCATTCGACAGCTTCGATGAATCCCGGTGGGAAAAAGGAACCCATACCTGGAACGGAAACAATTCCGATTTCATCACCGAAAATGTGACATTTCAGAATGGTTATCTGGTGCTGAGTCTGACCAATCCGACGGTGACCGGCTACCGCGATACAGCTGCCCCTTCGGTTCTTGAACTGACACAGCAGGATACGGTTATCACGGTACGATTCAGTGAATGGGTGACGAAGACCACCGCCGAAACCAAAGGGAATTATGTAATCCCAGGGTTAACCGTTAAATCGGCCACCCTGCACCCCATCGATCCATCCATTGTCACGCTGGTGACCACCATGCCCGATCCGGCCAAAACCTATAACGTGATTGTTCAGAACGTCACCGACCGGTTCACGACGCCGAACAAAATGAGTCTGACCAATAAACAAGCTGTTAAAACCGGTGGTAATCTCTTTCCTCTGAAAATTGATGTGGGATCCCTGAAAGCATCGAACGGGTTTCAGGCTGACCGTAATTATTCCTTCACCCAGCCATTCGGTTATGCCGATGGCCGTCAGCGTGCATACACCAACGCCATTGGGAACACCGACCTCGATTCGGTGTATCAGACCGATCAGTCGGCTATTGTTTTATACCGTGTGAAGGTTCCGGAAGGGAAGTATCACGTGACGCTGATGGCAGCCGAGAAAGTACATCAGGCCCGGAATCAGCGGGTGTTCGATGTAACAGTGGAATCGGCCGATTTTAAAGAATCCGACATTGACCTGTATGACCGGGTGGGAAATTCCAAAGCCTGGACTCACACGTTCAATAACGTTCCGGTGGCCGATGGCGTGCTGGATATCCATTTTTCCGCGAACCGCGGTGAGACCATTCTTTCCGGACTTCAGATCGATTATGCCGGAACTCTGACCAGTGTGGAAGATGAAACCGGTAATCCCATGACTCCCATTCTGCACGGAAACTATCCGAATCCGTTCAATCCAAATACCGTGATCAGGTATCAGTTACCAGAGAACAGCCAGGTCAACTTGCAGGTATTCGATGTAACCGGCCGTCTGATTGATACGCTGGCAGACGGATGGCAGGCAGCCGGTGTATACAACCTTCCCTTCAATTCCTCTGGCCTTGCCAGCGGTGTGTATTTCTACCGGTTACAATCGGGGACTTTCACCGCGGTAAAACCAATGCTACTTATTAAATAACAGGTTTGACTATGAAAAAGGACTCGTTCGTTAACCGGTTTGGACGTTTGACCGGTTTGTTGAGCCTGTCTGGGCTGGCGATGGTTGCTTCAGCCAGTGCACAGGAAGCCACACTTAAAGCCACTTTTTCCCTCTCCGCTCAGGAGTCGGTGACCATTCCGGTCCAGAACGGACGGATCTTTCCCAATTTCGAAGAACAGCTCCGGCCCACCATTTCCCTGAATGGTGTCTGGAAAAAATGGCGGTTTGCCGCCAACGATGCACTTACCCTGCTCGACCGGACTCCGACAGCGATTGACGCACTGGAAACAGAAGGAGGCGGCGCTCACCTGCCTGAATTCGATGATTCTGCATGGGAAACCAAGACTCTGCCAGCCGTCGAAAACACCATGAATGGCTACCAGCAACGGCCCGAGTATTATGAAGATGGCGTCTGGTACCGCCGGACTTTCACTGTTCCCGATTCGTTGGTGAATCAGAAAGTCATTTTAAAGTTTCTGTCGGTGAATTATGTGGCCGATGTCTGGGTGAATGGCACCCATGTTGGCTATCACGAAGGCGGATTCACGCCCTTTGCCTTTCTGGTGTCTCCCCACATTGTGTCGGGTACAAACACCATCGCCGTCCGGGTGGATAATCCGGAATGGGGAAAACGGAAGGACATCGTCCCCTACACAAAACCGGACTGGTTTAATTACACCGGCATCATTCATGATGTAATGATCGAATTCCGCCCGGGAATTTTTATTGCCAGAGCCGATATCAAACCCCTCGACCTGCAGGGCAATTGTGATCTGAAGGTTTTTCTCGACAATCCTGCCATGGTCCTTCCGTTAAAACCCATCGAAATCAGTTGGGAAGTCTATGAAGCCAAGGTAACCCCGGCCAATAAGCTGAGCAGCCGCCCGGCCGATCTGGTGTCGGGCAGTCCGGTAGCGACCGGTGGATTTTCGGAACAACCCGGTTTCACAGAGGATGGCTTTTCGGTTCTCACGACGACCATTCAGGTGCCGACGCCCAGAATCTGGTCCCCTAAATATCCGAATCTGTACATCCTGAAAGTGAAAACCGATCTGGGAGATTCGGTTTATACCCAATTTGGTATCCGCACCTTCGAAACCAACGGAAATAAAGTGTTGCTGAATTCGCTCGTCACCTTTTTTGCATCGGTGGCACGGCATGAAGATCATCCGGTGTATGGTCGCTCCATGCCGGTGATTCAGATTCAGACCGACCTGGATATTGCCAAATCGACCAATGCCACCATGCTGCGGACGGCTCATTACCCGAACCATCCGTTTACCTATCTCTACACCGACCGGATCGGTCTGGCCGTGATGGAAGAAATACCTGTCTGGTGGTTCGATCATGCCGAGGCGTGGATCATTCAGAATGAACGCCGGCAGATCCACAGACAGATGTTCCGGGAAATGGTATTCAGAGATTATAACCGTCCTTCCATTCTGCTCTGGAGCCTGACCAATGAATGTGCCGATGTGGAGAACCGTAAAATTTTCATGGAAGCCATGGACAATGAGCTGGATACCCTCTATCCTGATGGCCGGTTAACCACCCAATCAGCCGCCTCGGACCGCCCGGGTCCGCATGATGACAGTCAGCATGCGGTGGATGTGGCCGGCTGGACCATGTATTACGGCGTTTTCTACGGATCCATCGGAACCATCACCGAGGATACGAAGAAATTCCTATCCAATGCCATGAAATTTCACCCGGGAAAACCGATTGTGGATACCGAGTATGGCCGCTGGTCGAGGGAAGACCACAAGGAACAGGGTGTCCAGACCAACATTTTCAACGGGACGTTTCCGGCTTTCGAAGCGTATTCGGCCCGCAGCAGGACCGGTGCCGTGATCGATACCAATGCGCTGATGGCTGCCACCTGGTGGACCGTTTTTGACTGGTACACCCATACGCTTCCCGATGGATTTCAGAGCATGGGTCTGTATCAGATGGACCGGACCACCGCCAAATCGGTTCTGACCAATCTGAAAACGCGTTACTCTGTGTATGCCACCACCCAGCCAGTTTATACCGCTGTGGAAGAAACGGAACAACCCCGACAGATCCGTTTAAATCAGAATTATCCGAATCCGTTCAATCCCGGCACAATCATTGAATATTCACTGCCGGTGGGTTCCCCGGTCTCGCTGCAGATTTATGACAACACAGGTCGGCTGGTGGGAACCCTGGTGAACCAGTTTCAGCCAGCCGGTGAGCATCAGGTCCTGTTCGATGCCGGCAGGCAGCGATATCCCCTGGCCTCGGGCATGTATTTGTACCGGTTGGTCGCCGGCGGACAAACTGCTACTGGAAAAATGGTTTTATTAAAATGAGTGGGACCCTTATCAAAATGAAAGCGATGAGTACAATTTTGCTCGCCACCGGCGTGATGGCAGGTTGTTCTGCCCCTAACCAGGATACCCGCGTAGCCGATCTGCTATCCCGGATGACACTGGAAGAAAAGATCGGTCAGATGACCCAGGTCACCTTCGATGTGATTGGTAAACCAGAAGCCGACAATGACGGATTTCCCATTGATCTGGCCAAATTGGATACCGCCATTCTGAAGTACCATGTAGGGTCCATCCTGAACACCCCATACAACAAGGCGCAGGATCTGGAAACCTGGAATAAGATGATGACGGCTGTGCAGGATGCCGCCCAAAAAAGCCGGTTAAAAATTCCCGTGATTTACGGAATTGATGCCATTCACGGAACCACGTACACCAAAGGCGGAACCTTGTTCCCGCAGGCCATTAATCTGGCCGCGACTTTCAATACTGAACTGGCTGAGAAAGAAGGAGCCATCACCGCCGTGGAAATGAAAGCCAGCGGAATGACCTGGAATTTCTATCCGGTGCTCGATGTCGGCAGGCAACCGCTCTGGTCCCGTTTCTGGGAAACCTATGGCGAGGATCCTTACCTGGCAGGAGTGTTGGGTGCCGCCTACATCCGCGGACATCAGGGCGATGATTACAGTCAGCCTGATAAGGCTCCCACCTGTCTGAAACACTATATCGGCTATTCCATGCCGTTCAATGGCAAGGATCGCACACCGGCTCATTTTGGTGAACGACTGCTGCGTGATGTGTTTTTACCTCCGTTCCAGGCCGGTGTTCTGGCTGGCTCTCCGACTGTGATGCTCAATTCGGGTGAAGTGGATGGTATGCCGGGTCATGCAAACAAACACTATCTCAACACCATTCTGCGTGGCGAACTTGGCTTTACCGGATTTACAGTTTCCGATTGGGAAGACATTAAACGGCTGTATACCCGCGATAAAGTGGCTGCCTCTCCCGAAGAAGCGGTGAAAATGGCGGTCATGGCCGGTGTTGATATGAGCATGGTTCCTTATGATTTCAGTTTCTACACCATTCTGCTCGGACTTGTCCGGTCGGGTGAGGTTCCTGAATCACGAATCGATGAAGCGGTTAGCCGGATTCTTAAGGTTAAGTTCGATTCTGGTCTGTTCGACAATCCATATCCCAATCCCGACCTGAAGGCCCGTTTTGCCACCGCTGAATCACGCGAAGCCAACCGGCAGGCTGCAAGGGAATCGATCGTTCTTGCAAAGAATGAAAACAATCTGCTGCCGCTGAAAAAGGATACCCGTCTTCTTATCACCGGACCGACGGCCAACCTGCTTCAGGTGCTGAACGGCGGATGGACGGGAACCTGGCAGGGTGATAATGAGGCGCTGCTCGATCAGTCCAATCATACCATTCTGGAGGCGTTCCAGGAACAGTCAGGCGGAAAAATCACTTATGCGGAAGGCACAACCTTTCAGCAGGCGGTTAATATCGGTGAGGCTGTGAAAAAGGCCGCTTCGGCCGATGCCATTCTGCTTTGTCTGGGTGAGAAGGCGTATTGTGAAACGCCGGGAAATTTGTCCTCCCTCGATCTGGATAAGGCCCAGAAAGAGCTGGCAGAGGCCATGTTTAAAACCGGTAAACCCGTCATTCTTCTGATGCTTCAGGGACGCCCGCGGGTTATTACTGAACTCGCTGATCAGTCCCGTGCCGTTATTCTGGGCATGTTACCCGGAATGGAAGGCGCAGGTGCCATTGCTGATGTGGTCTACGGAACCTACAATCCGGATGGAAAACTGCCTTTCACTTATCCGAAATCGGTGAACGGACATTCCACCTATGACTATAAACCACTCGAGGTGTATGACGGTCAGTCTCCGCAATGGCTGTATCCATTCGGACATGGTCTCAGTTACACCACGTTCGAAACCTCTGCGCTGACGGTGGATAAGAAGGAATTCAGGCAGGGAGAAACCGTGACCGTGTCGGTCACTGTGAAAAACACCGGAACGGTGGCAGGTAAGGAATCGGTCCTGTTGTATCTGCAGGATGAAGCAGCCCTGGTTTCGAGACCCAACCGCCAGCTGAAAGCCTTTGCAAAGGTGTTTCTGCAACCGGGTGAGTCACAGACCGTTACCCTGATTCTGGCACCCGATGCTTTTCAATATACCGGACCCGATTACAAGCCAAGGACCGATCCGGGAACCTTCCGGGTCATGACCGGTTCTCTGGCCGAGACCATCACTTTACTCAACTGACGACCGCCAACTGATAGCTAAAAAGGATTCATCATGGCTTCCACTGCTCCCTCCGCAACTATGACTTCCAATCAGTCATCGAATCAGAACTATAATTTTGCCCTCACAGTCCTGACCTCGCTGTTTTTTATGTGGGGATTCATCACCTGTCTGAATGATATTCTTGTACCTCACCTGAAGGCGGTTTTTACCCTGAATTACACTCAGGCTTCCCTGATTCAGGTGAGCTTTTTCATCGCCTATTTTGTGGTTTCTCTTCCGGCCGGTGCGCTGCTGAAGAAAACCGGGTATAAAGCAGGAATCATCATTGGACTCGTCATCACGGGTCTCGGATGTCTGGCCTTTTTTCCGGCCGCCATGTTTCTTTCCTATCCGTTGTTTCTGACTGCTTTGTTCATTCTGGCGGGGGGAATCACCATTCTGCAGGTGGCGGCCAATCCGTATGTGGCCATTCTCGGCCGCCCGGAAACAGCTTCCAGCCGGTTGAATCTGACCCAGTCGTTTAATTCGCTGGGAACCACGCTGGCTCCCTGGTTTGGCTCTCTTCTGATTCTGTCGGCTGCTGCCAAGACCACCGAAGAAATTGCAGCCATGCCTCCGGCCGATTTTGAAGCCTGGCGTCTGATGGAAGCAGCTTCAGTACAGGGTCCTTACCTGTTACTTGCTTCGGTTCTGTTTCTCATTGCCCTTGCTTTCGTGTTTATCAAATTGCCCGTAATTGAACCCTCTGAACAACCGTCATCGGCTGGTGAAGGCGGACATTATGATCATGCCTTTTCAAGTGCCTGGGGATATAAACATCTGGTTCTCGGTGCAGTTGCCATTTTCGTGTATGTGGGTGGTGAAGTTTCCATCGGCTCCTATCTGGTGAATTTCCTCAGCCAACCCGACATCGCAGGCATTACCGAACAGGAAGCCGGTAAATATGTCTCGATGTACTGGGGTGGTGCCATGATTGGTCGTTTTCTGGGTTCCATGCTGCTCTCTGATGTAAAAAACCAGACCACACGCGCCCTTTACATTGCGGCCGTTCTGGTGGGTGCCATCATTCTGGCCTACCTCAATACCGGCAACTGGACCGATTCGGCCACCTGGCTGGTCTTTGTCGGCGTGAATCTGATCGGTTTCTGGCTGGGCAAGGGCAAACCGGCTTTCACCCTTGGCGTGATGGCCACGATCGTCTCTGCCCTTCTGTTGGTCACCATTCTTTCCACCGGTGCAGTGGCCATGTGGTCCATTCTGGCCATCGGTCTGTTTAACTCCATCATGTTCCCGACCATTTTCACCCTCGCCATTGACGGATTGGGAAAACACACCGCACAGGGATCGGGCATTTTGTGCATGGCCATTGTCGGCGGTGCGGTTGTTCCGTTTGTTCAGGGCTTGTTTGCCGATGCCATCACGCTGCACTATGCGTTTTTCATTCCGCTCCTTTGCTACCTGTACATCATTTTCTACGGATTCAAAGGTTACAAAATTGATGTCGTGGTGAATGGGAAATCGTGAGCAGGGATTGAAAAAAACCGGAGGTTGAGGGCTTAGAAAAACCCGGACCCTGAGGTGAAAGTTTACCCCGATGAAGTCGGGGAAGGGACAAGGGTTTTTCCTGTGACGAGTGACGAGAAAATACCAGTGATCAGTAAAACCCGGAGGTTGAGGTTCTCTAAACCACCGGGTTTTTCCCGTTAAGAGTTAGAAGTTATAAGAAAATGCGACTGATTTGTGATGGGTAACCTGCAAACTCCCATCCAAGCCAGGTCAGGGAACCACTTGCCAACTCCTTTAACTTTTAACCCTTAACTTTTAACTGAATAGCAGATATAAATATCTGTAAATACAGGAGTTGCAAACAATGAAACCGATACGAATTCTTGCCGGACTGGCATTGATTTTCCTGCTGATAACCGGGTGCGGTACCACAGGTCCGATTTTTACCGGGCAACAGGCGATGAAGATCAGTACTCCTGTAACACGGATGCTGAATATGCAATACCTGCTGTATCTGCCGGATGACTATCAGAAATCAGATAAAGACTATCCACTGGTACTGTTCCTTCATGGAAGCGGTGAACGCGGCGATGACATTGAAAAGGTCAAAATCCACGGTCCGGCCAGACTGGCTGCAGAAGGGAAATCCTTTCCCTTTATTCTGGTCTCTCCGCAATGTCCCGACGGACAGTGGTGGAATGCCGAAGACCTCATGTCGCTGCTGCAGGAATTAAAGAAATCTCTGCGGGTCGATGAAAAGCGGATCATTGTCACCGGTCTTTCCATGGGCGGATTCGGGACCTTTGATCTGATCGCAAAATACCCGCAGGAATTTGCAGCCGCCCTGCCGGTCTGTGGTGGTGGCGAACCCCGTGCCATGCGGGTAATCGGTACCATGCCGGTCTGGGTATTCCATGGTGCAAAAGATCCGGTGGTGGATATCAAACGATCGCAGGACATGGTGGATGCCATCAAATCCTTCGGCGGAAATGTTCAGTTTACCATTTACCCCGAAGCGGGTCACGATTCCTGGACAGAAACTTACAACAACCCGACAATTTATGAATGGATGATGGAGCAGAAAAGACCATGACAACTCATACACCGTTCCGACTGTTATCTCTTTTGATTCTGCCTGTTTTAATCTCCTGTGCAGGAAAGCAGGAATCTTCCCTGGTGGCTGATTTTAAACAGGCCACCGTCTACACCACAGCCGACAGTACCAATTTCCGGCTGAGTCTGACCGATACACTCACGTTCGGTGAAGGAATTCAGGCTGTGGAAGGCGAACAGCATGTATTTGTCAATCCGCAGAAATCGTTTCAGGAATTTGTTGGCATTGGTGGGGCTATTACCGATGCGTCGGCCGAGGTGATTTCGCGCATGCCTGCCGATAAACAGACCGAGATTCTGAATGCCTATTACAGCCGCGAAAACGGAATTGGCTATTCACTGATCCGGACCACCATTCATTCGAGTGACTTCAGCTCGGGAAGTTACACCTATGTGGCGGATGGGGACAAAGAACTGACTACCTTCTCCATCGACCATGACCGGCAATTCCGGATTCCCGTGATCAAACGTGCATTGGAAATCACGGGTGGGACGGCAAAACTGTATGCGAGCCCGTGGTCCCCTCCCGCTTGGATGAAAGACAATGGAAACATGCTTCGCGGCGGGAAATTGCTCCCGGAATTTTACGACTCCTGGGCCACCTATTACGTCAGATTTATCAATGAATATGAAAAGGAAGGCATTCCTGTCTGGGGTCTGACCATTCAGAATGAACCGATGGCGACTCAACGCTGGGAATCCTGTATTTACACGGCCGAAGAAGAACGGGATTTTCTGAAAAATCATTTGGGTCCGACGCTGGTGAAGGCTGGCCTTGGTGATAAGAAAATCATCGTGTGGGACCATAACCGCGACCTGATCACCCAGCGGGCCAACGTGATTCTGGGCGATCCGGATGCGGCGAAATATGTCTGGGGCGTCGGATTTCACTGGTATGAAACCTGGGCTGGTGGCGAACCGATGTTCGACAACGTGGCTGCCGTGAAGGAATCATTTCCCGGGAAGGAATTGATTTTCACCGAGGGATGTGCAGAAAGTTTCCGGGCCGATCATTATCAGTACTGGCCCAATGCCGAGCGGTATGGACGGTCCATGATCGAAGATTTTAACAACGGAACCGTTGCCTGGACCGATTGGAATATTGTGCTCGATGAAACCGGAGGGCCGAACCACGTGCAGAATTTCTGTTTCGCTCCGATTCATGGTGATACCAAAACGGGTGAGGTGATTTACACGCCGACGTATTATTACATTGGCCATTTCAGCAAATTCATCCGGCCGGGTGCAAAACGGATCAGCACCGTAACCAGCCGCAGTCATCTGCTGGCAACCACCTTCCGGAATACCGATGGCAGCATGATTACCGTGGTGATGAACCGAAGCAACAACCCGATTGATTTTAAACTGCATGCCGGCACGCAAATGTCCCAGACCCGGATTCCTGCGCATGCCATGCAGACGTATGTGTATTAAGGAGAGGAGACAGGAGTCAGAATTCAGAATTCAGAAGACAGAATTCAGAATACAGAATACAGAATACAGAATACAGAATACAGAATACAGAATACAGAATACAGAAGACGGAAGACGGAAATACTTCCTCTCTGCCGAAAGGGAAGGGGAGAGGGTCAATTGATGGGTTTTTCTAATCACCAATCATTGTTTTTTCCAGTCACTTGTTACGCGTTACTCGTCACTGGAAAAACTCTGACCCTTCGATTGGTCATTTAGCCTTTCGAAATGCAGTGACCGGGTTTTTCTAATCACCAATCACCATTCACTATTCACCAAATTGACTAAAGAGGAGACCATGAAAACACTTGCAGCAACCATCCTTCTGATCCTGGGCGGCCTCACCATTGGTGTTGCCCAGCAAGCCGATCCGAAAATGGATCAGTTTATCAGCGACCTGATGAAGAAAATGACACTTGAAGAGAAAATCGGCCAGCTGAATCTGCCCGGTTCGGGTGACATTGTTACCGGTCAGGCTTCGAACTCGGATATCGGACGGAAAATCAAAGAAGGTAAGGTTGGTGGTTTGTTTAATATTAAATCCGCCGAAAAAATACGGGCCGTGCAGAAAGTGGCTGTTGAGGAAAGCCGTCTGAAAATTCCCATGATTTTCGGGATGGATGTGATTCACGGATATCAGACGGTGTTTCCCATTCCGTTGGGCCTGTCGAGTACGTGGGATTTAAAAGCCATTGAGCGGTCTGCAAGAATTGCAGCTCAGGAAGCCAGCGCCGATGGCATCGCGTGGACGTTTTCACCCATGGTTGATCTGTCGCGTGATCCGCGATGGGGCCGTGTTGCTGAGGGCAGCGGGGAAGATCCGTACCTCGGAGGTGAAATTGCCAAAGCCATGGTGCGCGGCTATCAGGGAAATGATCTTAAGGCAAATAATACCATCCTGGCCTGCGTGAAACACTATGCTTTATATGGTGCGCCCGATGGCGGCCGCGATTACAACACGGTCGATATGAGCCGTTACCGCATGTATAACGAGTATTTTCCTCCTTACAAAGCGGCAGTCGATGCCGGAGTTGGTTCGGTAATGGCTTCCTTTAACGAAGTGGATGGCATTCCTGCCACCGGAAATAAATGGCTGATGACCGATGTTCTTAGAACACAATGGGGATTTGGCGGATTTGTGGTGACCGATTACACCGGAATCAATGAAATGATTGATCATGGCATGGGAAACCTTCAGCAGGTGTCCGTTCTTGCCTTAAATGCCGGAATAGACATGGACATGGTGGGTGAAGGCCTGCTGACGACCCTGCAGCAATCACTGAAGGAAGGTAAAATTACCGAGGCTCAGATTGATCAGGCCTGCCGCCGGATTCTGGAGGCGAAATACAAACTCGGATTATTCGAAGATCCCTATCGTTATTGCGATCCGAAACGGGCCAAAACCGAAGTGTATACCGATTCTAACCGCAAGGAAGCCCGCGCCATTGCAGCTTCCAGTTTTGTGCTGCTGAAAAATGATAAGTCCATTCTGCCCCTGAAAAAATCCTCGCGGGTGGCGCTCGTGGGTCCGCTGGCTGATGCCGGCGAAAACATGTTCGGAACCTGGTCGGTCGCAGCCGAGTATTCCCGTAATAAATCGGTGCTGACGGCTTTTCGCGAGCGTTTTGGTGCCGAAAATATCCTGTATGCCAAGGGTGCCAATGTGTATGCCGAAGAAGCGCTGGAAGCACGGGTCAGCATTTTTGGCAAGCCGACCGGTCGCGATAACCGTCCGGAAGCAGAGCTGATCGCCGATGCACTAAAGGCCTCCGAAAAGGCCGATGTGGTGGTGGCAGTGATGGGAGAAGCGGCCGAAATGAGCGGGGAAAGTTCCAGCCGGTCCGATATTGAACTGCCTTCCAATCAGCGGCGATTGCTCGAAGCGCTGATCAAAACCGGAAAACCTGTTGCCATGGTTCTCTTTACCGGCCGCCCGCTGGCACTGAAATGGGAACAGGAGAACGTTCCGGCCATTCTGAATGTCTGGTTTGGCGGAAGTGAAGCAGCCGATGCTGTGACCGATGTGGTGCTGGGCGATGTGAATCCGGGCGGAAAACTGACGATGACCTTTCCGCAGAATGTCGGGCAGGTACCGATTTTCTACAACCATAAAAACACCGGCCGCCCGCTTTTACCCGGCAGATGGTTCGAGAAATTCCGGTCGAATTACCTCGACGTTTCCAATGATCCGCTGTATCCTTTCGGATTCGGGCTGAGCTATACCACCTTTTCCTACAGCGATCTCCGCCTGTCCGGTACGGAATTAACCTCGGGCGGATCGCTCACAGCAACGGTGACCGTGACCAATACTGGCTCTGTGGCCGGTCATGAAGTGGTACAGTTTTATATCCGTGATCTGGTCGGTTCGGTTACCCGTCCGGTGAAAGAACTGAAGGGCTTCGAGAAAATTTACCTGAAACCGGGTGAAAGCCGGGAAGTACGCTTTACCATCACCGAAGAAACCCTGAAGTTTTACAATTACGATCTGAAACTGGTAGCAGAACCGGGAGACTTTAAGGTCTTTGCCGGGGGAAACTCACGCGATGTGAAGGAAGCCGGATTTGTTTTGAAATAAGAAGTGGGGACGGGAAAACCCGGACCCTGAGTGCCGAATCCGGTGGCTGAGGCGTTCGAAGCCACAAGGATGAGGTTCTGAATGTCCGGCTCTGACGGATATCGAAGGGACAAGGTTTTTTCAAGTGACAGGAACCCGTAACGCGTGACGAGAAAATACAAGAAATCAGTGATCAGAAATTCAAGTGATTTGTGATTGGTGATTGAAAAAACAGCGCTTTGGTTTTCAGGGGCGCAGCCCTGACATCAAATACAAAAGAGGATGAATGGTTTTATACGATTTTTCCTTTTTTTAAAAATGCCACCTGGCTTACTGGCTGCACGACGAAACGAGTTCCCGGAATTGGAACAACCGTCACCCGGAGGAATCCAAACGGTCAATTCGAACGATCGGAAGAATTTGAATAAAAATCAGATAAACAGATGAAATTAAGTACAATAATCTTCCTGTCTCTTCTTCCGGTTGGGTTGCTGGCGCAGAATCCGGATGAAATGAAAACCACCTTCCGGGGCAAATATTTTAACAAGTCGGTTTACACTCCATCCAACATTCCTGACTTTTCCGGTTCCCGTGACCGGTTGCCTCAACCGGTTCTGCCTGCACGGCAGGATTATCTGAAACTGTACTGGAAAGCCTGGGAACTGGCATTCACTCATTTTAAACGCCCGCCCGCCGGTTCACCGTTTGTTTCCGACTTCATTGATGAAGCCTTCGCGCCACAGATTTTTCAATGGGATACCGTCTTCATGATCGAATTTGCCCGGTACGCCCATCACCTCTTTCCATCCATCCGGTCCTTCGACAATTTTTATGTCAGACAATGGGAAGATGGATTTATACACCGTGAATTGCGTGAAGCCGACGGATTTGAGTATTGGTTCGAAGGATCCCTGCATGCGGTCAATCCACCCTTGTTTGCCTGGTCAGAATTGGAATATCAGAAGCTGAACGGCCGGTCCGGCAGGATAAAGGATGTCTTTCCGGTGTTGGTGAAGTACGCAGAATGGCTGGAGAAAAACAGAAAAAAACAGGGAACGGCTCATGGATTATACTGGAATACCGGTCTGGGGTCTGGCATGGATAACACGCCCCGTTCCGGTTCCGGTTGGGTGGATATGTCGGCCCAGATGGTGCTGATGTATGATGCCCTTTCCGCCATGGCCAGCGTTCTGAATCTTCAGCAGGACCGGCTGGCCTTTCGGGCAAAAGCCGATTCCATCAGCGGGGTGATCAACCAACTGATGTGGAATGAGAAGGACCGGATTTATTACGACCTTGATGATGCTGGACAGCAGGTAAAAGTAAAAACCATCGCTGGTTTCTGGCCGATGCTGGCTGGGGTTGCATCCGATCATCAGGTTGAAAAAATGCTCGATGAGCTCAGAAACCCACAGACTTTCTGGCGACCCATCCCGTTTCCCTCTCTGGCACAGAATCATCCGGCCTATGAAGCCGATGGGAAATATTGGCTGGGATCGGTCTGGGCCCCCACCAACGTCATGGTGCTGAAAGGACTGGATCGCTACCCGCAGGTCCGTGCCACCCGCGAATTCGCGGCGCATGCAGTTGGTGCCTATCTGGATGGCATGGTGAAAGTGTTCGAATCGACCGGTACCATCTGGGAAAATTATTCAGCCGAACAGGTCACCCGCGGAGGGTGGTCCAAGCCCGATTTTGTGGGATGGTCCGGCTGTGGCCCCATTCAATTGCTCATCGAAAATGTCATTGGAATCAAACCAGATGCACTGAACAGGACCGTTACCTGGACATTGACACGAATTGATGAACATGGGGTAAATGCTATTCCGTTCGGAGAGGGATCATTATCGCTTGTTGCCGATCGAAGGGTGTCGGTTACTGCCATGCCGGTAATCAGAGTTGAGGCAACGGAACCTTTCACGCTGATCCTGATGGATGCAAATCAGACCTGGAAAGTTCCGGTCCTTGCTGGAACTACCCGGTTGTCACCCGGGGAATACCAGCAGTGGCTTGTTCCGGAAAGTAAATCAAACTGACCAGATGGCGGATTGGCGAGATGAAATTCCGGGCTGGTACCGGACTCGCGGATCAGGTAATTAATTTTGAAAGTTTTGTTAAAGGAATCTCAATGGCAAAGTGGATACTGACCGGACTTTTAATTGTGTTTCATCTGTCTGTCATGGCCCAGTTCGTGACGGTTAAAGGCAAGGAATTTATCGGTCCCGATGGAAAACCTCTGTTTCTGAAAGGGGTTAACCTGGGTAACTGGCTGCTTCCCGAAGGGTACATGTTCAAATTCGAAAAGGCCACCTCTCCCCGGAAAATTGAAGAGGTGATTACCGAACTGATCGGTCCGGAAGCGGCAGAAAAATTCTGGAAAGCCTTCATGGACTCATACATCATTGAGTTGGATATCCAGCAGATAAAAAAACTGGGTTTTAACTCGGTTCGGGTGCCGTTTAATTCACGGCTGGTGATGAATGAGTCGGGACCTGCCACGATCAACGAAGCATTTTTTCTGAGAATGAACAAGCTGCTCACCTGGTGCGAGAAAGCGGGTCTTTACGTCATCTTCGACATGCATGGCGCGCCCGGAGGTCAGACCGGCGATAACATCGATGACAGTTGGGGATATCCGTACCTGTTCACTTCACCCGATATGCAGGAACGTGCCATCCGTATCTGGGAGGAATTTGCCAAACGGTACGCCAATCGCTCCATCATTATCGGGTACGATCTGCTCAATGAACCACTTGCGCATTACTTCAATGCCGACAGCCTGAACCACACGCTGGAACCTCTTTATAGACGCATGACAGACACCATCCGCCGGTACGATAAAAACCACATCATCTTTCTGGGTGGCGCCCAGTGGAACAGCAATTTCTCGGTCTTCGGTCCGCCCTTCGATGACAAACTGGCGTATACCTTCCACAAGTACTGGACGCCCACCGATGTATCCGTCATACAGGATTATCTCGATTTCAGTAAAAAGTACAACGTCCCCCTCTGGATGGGTGAGTCGGGTGAAAACTCGGATGAATGGGTGATGGCGTTCCGGAAAACCCTCGAAGCCAACAACGTGCCCTGGTGTTTCTGGCCATACAAGAAAATGGATGACACCGCCGGACCGGTTCAGTTTAAAAAGCCTGAAAACTGGGATCTGATCGTGAAATATGCCGATGGGGACCGGTCCACCTTCAAAGCCATCCGCGAAAACCGGCCCGACCGCCAGGTCGTGATCAAAACCCTTCAGCAGTACATTTTAAACATGCGGGCCGAAGTTTGTACCGTCAATGAAGGATATATGAAAGCACTGGGGTTGATGCCATGATGAGTAACCGATGTTCCTCCTGCTGACACTCTCCCTCTTGTGGATTCAATCAGATCCGGTAACGGTCCTGTTTAACTTTCCAGTAAAAGAGTCAAAACCTGTTTCTGCAAACTGGCCGGTTGTTATCCGGTTTTCAGATCCTGTTTCCCCCGAAAAACTGACGATCCGGCTGACTGGCCGGGACAACCGGCAAATTTCTCACAGCCTCCGGTTTTCCACCGACCGGAAATCGGTAAACCTGATTCCGAAGGTTTCTTACCAGGACGGTGAAGAAGTTTCCATCCTGATTTCCGGTCCCGGGATAAATGAGTTGACCTGGACTTTTACTGGCAGGGAAGGGGCACCTTCATTATCAACTTTTTACCCGGTTACCATCAGCAGTGAATCCCCGGAATCCCGGATTACCGAGTCCAAGGAAAACCGGATCAGACAAATTAATGGAGTGAGCATTCCCGCCGATTTCCCTGAAATGGTTATCAGCCAGACCGGACCCACCGA
Source organism: Bacteroidota bacterium (assembly GCA_013360915.1). Taxonomy (NCBI): domain Bacteria; kingdom Pseudomonadati; phylum Bacteroidota; species Bacteroidota bacterium. The sequence continues at coordinate 19,033 of JABWAT010000018.1, read as the reverse complement.
TTCGGGGTATGTCTTTACCAATAATTGGAGTACCGTTGGGGAAACTCCCTATCTGATCATCATGAAAAATGATGGGACGCCGGTTTACTACCGTCGTATGAAAGAGTATTCCCGTGATTTCAAAGTTCAGAGACCCGGTCTGCTCAGCTATTTCGAACCGTGGGCTTTTTATACGATGGATTCAACTTACCAGGATCTTAAAAAATATGAACCTGGAAACGGAGCATCCACAGATGAGCACGAGTTTCTGGTCAGGCCAGACAATCGTGTTCTGATGATAGCCAAATATCATCATGAAGTGGATATGAGTACCATTGTTCCCGGGGGGAATACAAAGGCGACCGTTTTGGAAAATTACATTGTGGAACTGGATGAAGCCGGTGTTACCACCTTCCTCTGGAGGAGTGAAGATCATTTTAATCTGACCGATTGCTATGGAATTAGCCTCACCGGCAGTTACATCGATTATGTTCATATGAATTCCATTTCCATCGATCAGGATGGTCATCTGATCATTTCAAGCAGACACCTGAATGAAATCACCAAAATCAGGTATCCCCAGGGCGACCTTATCTGGAGACTGGGTGGCAGGAACAATCAATTTTCATTCACCAATGATGTGGACCGTTTTACCTACCAGCATTATGCCCAGCCAACCGGTCCAAATCGTTACCTCCTTTTCGATAACGGAAATTTGCACTCTGTCACAGCCTCACGGGCAGTGGAATATCAGTTGGATACAACTGCCATGACGGCTTACAAAGTCTGGTATTACCGGCACAATCCCTTGTTATACTCATGGTTTATGGGATCGGCACAGCGGCTTCCAAATGGAAATACGTTTATTTCCTGGGCTGTTGATGAACTCCCGAAAATTACCGAAGTGACGCCCGCCGGTCAGGTCGTTTACCAGATGAATTTTGCAACACCAGCGCATAACTATCGTTCGTTCAGAATGAAGTGGAAAGGGCAGGCGGTTAAGCCCTATGTTCTTGGTGAAATCAATTCATCGGGATCCAACCTGATTTTTAACCTATTCGGCGAAAAACCGGTTTCCTTTTACCGGATTTATTCTGGAAACACCCCGACTTCCTTGTCTCTGTTGGATTCAACCGATGGTTCCTCCTACCTGATCAAAAAGTTGCCCGGAAATGCGTTTTATTACTTTTCTGTGGAAGGAGTCTGGACCGATGGATCGGTTTCCCTTCGGTCAGAACCGCTTCGGCTCGCGGTTCGTAATCTGGTTCCTGGTGAGAATATGCTGTTTAATGGGGATTTCTCAGCGGATACCTACCCATGGAAACTGGATACCTGGGATGGCGCGGTTGCCTCTGCCATGTCCCTGAATGGAGAAGCCCTGATTCAGATCGGACTGGGTGGGCCAAATACCTGGAGTGTCGAATTTAAACAGGCCGATTTTTCTCTGGAAGCTGGTCATACTTACCGCCTGTCTTTTGATGCCTGGTCCAATCTGAAACGAACCATGGAACCCATTGTTGGAAAAGCAGCCAGTCCATGGACCAACTATTCCGGAATCGGATTCATTCAAATTGGAACGGTCAGGAAAAACTACTCCTACACATTTAAAATGCCGGCTTTCTCTGAACCAAATGCCCGGCTGGTTTTTGCCTGCGGAATTTCTTCCGCCGATGTGTTTCTTGATAATGTCGTTCTGAAGGATATTACCTATGTTTCAGTAAACGATGTTACAACACCAGAATCATTCCGGGTGCTTGGTTCTTATCCGAATCCATTCAATCCAACCACATCTGTCCAGGTATTTCTTCCGGCGCCCGGAATAGTATCAGTAAAAATGTATGATTCAATCGGTAAAATGATGCATGATTCCGATGTCAGCTTTTCTGCCTCTGGAAATCAAACCATTCCGATCACAGCAAATGGTTGGTCAAGCGGACTGTATATCGTCAGATTATCTTATCATTCAACCCATTTGTCTGTTCCGGTTATACTTGTCAAGTAAAAGGATTTCCATGAAAACGATTTTGTTTTTTTCCCTTCTGTTTTTTTATACGATGTTATGGGCGCAAACCAACTCTGTCGTTTATACATATCCTAAACCAGGTTCCACCGACCACCGGTCAACCACATCAGTCGTGGTTCGGTTTGCACATCCTGTTGGTTTTCAAAATCAGACTGTTCCTGTCAGTATGGAATTGACCGACTCAGAAGGAATTTTGACAACTATCAGATCAACCTTCAGCAGGGATCGGAAAACACTGACTGCCAAACCCGTTTCCCCACTGGTGTCCGGTGAAACATACCGGATCCGCCTGTTTGGGCCGGACATTTCGGAAGAGGTCAGTTGGACTTTTTCGGTCAGAAATGAAATGGATCGGGAAACAATGGAAAAAATGGCGAATTGGATGAGGGACCATGGTGACAGTCAGGACTTTTGGGATGTTTCCTCTTCTGAAAAATCAGAAAGATTGGTAACACCGGGTCCTATACCGGCCATCACTCTTGATTCTGTTCGGAATCCAGCACCCGGAGAGTTTCTGTTTGCGAATAATTTCCCCGTAGCCGGCGGATATGGTGATTATTTGTATGTGCTTAAAAATGATGGAAACTTTCATAAAATCGTACCCACTCCCCGGCTGAGGGTCACCAATTTTAAACCGCTTGACAATGGATTGTACACCTATGGCGACATTTACCGGGATCATTATTTTACCGGTGGGGGGGCTGTTTCCTATCAGGTAATTGATACCTCGTTTACCATTAAAGAAACCTTTGAGGCTGCTGATGGATATGAGGCAGATAATCACGATTTCCTTTTACTTCCCAATGGTAACCATGTGTTTATCATCTATGAACCACAATTGGTTGATCTGAGCAGCTATGCATCGAATGGAAATCCGTCTGCTCTGGTTGTGAATTCGATTATTCAGGAATTGGATCCGGAGAGAAATGTGGTGTTTATGTGGAGAAGTCTGGATTATATTCCTCCCTCCGATTCCTACCTCGATTTATCTGGGCAGATAGTCGATTATACCCACTTTAATTCGCTGGATGTGACACCCGACGGGCATCTATTGGTAACCGCCCGAACAACCAGTGAACTGATTAAAATAAACAGGCAGACGGGTGAAATTATCTGGCGACTGGGTGGAAAAAAGAATCAATTCACCTTTCTGAATGATTATGATCAGTACGCCCCTCACTACTTCGCCTATCCGCATGACGGACATTTTTTGAAAAATGGAAATATTCTGTTGTTTGATAATGGCGGATTACGGCCGAAACCTCAGTTTTCCAGAGCGGTGGAATACAAACTGGATGAACTGAATAAAACGGCCACAAAGGTGTGGGAATACCGGAATAAACCCGACATCTATGGAGCGAATCAGGGTAATGCACAACGACTGGAAAATGGAAACACAGTCATCTGCTGGGGGAGTGCAAATCTGGCCACCAAGGCACCCGTTGCAACCGAAGTGAATGCGGAAGGAGTGATTCAGGCAGAAATAAACGCGGTAATCGGATTCCGGTCGTACCGTGTATATAAAAGTGAGTTTATCAATCCGCCTACGCCACCATCTGTGAGTATCAATGATCTGGTGACTGGAATCGACTATGAGTTCAGGGATGAGACCATTCAAACCGGAGTGGCAATCCGGCTCAATTCCGCACAGTTGGACTACAACTATGTTAAAGTGGTTTCCGAAAGCAGACCCGCCATCAATCCGGTCATCTTTGACCAGAACCAGCCAGAAGTCCTTTCGCGGCGCATCTGGATAGAACAGAATGGGCTGTCTGGTTTTTCAGCTTCCATTTCCTTTGATGCAGCGGTGTTGGGGATTGCTGATGTGAGTGAGTGGAAGGTGGCCTACCGAAACAGCCGGGGGGCGGGTCTTTTTATTCCGGTAACCACTGTTGCAGAACCGATCAGTCAAACACTTTCCATCAGTACCGGTTCATTCGGAGAGTTTATTTTCTATAAGCAGAATGAGGGACGGCCACTTTCCGATCAGGTTCTTCTGGAGTTTCCTTCCGAAGGGAAACGGGTTTTATCTGGTGAGCCGGTCAGACTCAGGTGGGCATCGACTCATTCTGTTCATGTCAGTCATCTGCAGGTGGCATCCGACTCTGCATTTGTCAGTTTGCTGGTGAATGATTCAACCATAACACAGACTCATTATATGCTTCCGCCGCTCGACAATGGTGAACAACGGTACTGGCGTGTCAGATTCAGTCGGGAGCAACAGAAAGGAAACTGGTCTGAAACTCGCCGGTTTTCTGCCACAGGACCATTTATAGATATCATTTCACCAAATGGCAATGAGACGGTGACTCCCGGCAAAAAATACTTTATTCAGTGGGAATCGAACGATGCAGATTCCGTGAATCTTTTTTTGAAACATGCAACGACCGGTGCAGTGACTGTTTTAGTTGACTCTCTTTTAAATACCGGATCCTGGTATTGGACCGTTCCACTGTCGTTTCAGTCAGGGAGCCTTTACAAAATTCTGGTTTCAGATACCAATCAGCCAGACATTACTGACAGCTCAGATGCATCATTTTCGGTAGGTCTGTCGGTTGAAGGTCCCACTGATGGAATCGTAAGGAAGTTCCGGATACAATCGGTCTACCCAAATCCGTTTAATCCGGAAACGACACTTCAGTTGCAGGTAAATCGTGAAGGTGTTTACCAGATTTCTGTGTTTGATATGCTGGGCCGTCAGGTTCGCATACCGGATAAAGTTTATCTGAACCGGGGTGAACAGTCTCTCAGAATTCTGGCGACTGATTGGAGTTCCGGTTTGTATGTGATCAGGATTACAGGTGATGATAATCAGGAAGCAGTCAAGGTTGTTTATGCGCGTTAAAATAGTTGTTTTATTCGTTTTGTGTTTTTCCACTTCGTCATTATTTGCTGATGGATTTCTCCGTGTTGATGGACGCAAAATTGTAAATGATCAGGGCGACGTTCTGTTGCGCGGAATGGGACTTGGCGGTTGGTTGCTTCCGGAAGGGTACATGCTGCAGACCTCGGGCTTTGCCAATTCACCCACCGAGATACGGGCCAAAGTGGTTGAAGTGGCCGGTGAGGATGGCGCCGATGCGTTTTTTGCAGCCTGGTATCAGAATTATGTGACCCGTCAGGATATTGACGCGCTGAAGGCCATCGGATTCAACTCCATCCGGCTTCCGCTGCACTATCCGCTTCTCACGCCCAAAAACCAGCCGGGCGTCTGGCTGGAATCCGGTTTTGCTCAAATTGATTCCTGTCTGGCCTGGTGCAAGGCGAATTCCATGTACCTTATTCTGGATCTGCATTCCGCACCGGGGGCGCAGAATCCGGGTCCGATATCGGATAGTGATGGCGAAGCCCGGCTCTGGCAGGATGCGGCACACCGAGAGCGTACTGTCGAAATCTGGAAAAAGCTGGCTCAGCGCTACAAAGACGAGCCATGGGTGGGAGGCTATGATCTGCTGAATGAACCGGCAGCCGATCTCGGACCCGGTAACGTTCCGCTCAGGAATCTGTATATCGACATCACCAATGCCATCCGGCAGATTGATACCACTCACATTTTGTTTATCGAGGGAAATTGGTATGCCACCGATTTTTCGGGACTCACGCCGAAATGGGATGATAAAATAGTCTACTCTTTCCATAAATACTGGAATGATGTTACCAAGGGGACCATTGATTATCTGATTAAAATTTCGGAGACCCAGAATGCACCTCTCTGGTGCGGCGAGTCGGGTGAAAATTCCAATGCCTGGTTTACGTCGGTAATTGGTTTATTCGAGAAAAACAACATTGGCTGGAGCTGGTGGCCTCATAAGAAAATCGGAACCATTTCCGCACCTTACTCCTCACCAATCACAACAGGTTGGGAAAACCTGTTAAAATACTGGAACGGACAGTCGGCCAAGCCATCGGTCACCACTGCCAAAACCTGGTTGATGCAGCAGGCCGACGCACTTAAAATTGATAATTGTTTGTTCCGGCCCGATGTGCCCGATGCCATGTTCAGACAGGTGCAATCGCCAACCCGGGTACCTTATGCGCAGATTACCCTTCCCGGAAAAGTTCATGCCACCGATTACGACATGGGACCCTATGGGGTTGCCTGGATGGACGAGGTTTATCAGAATATCAGTGGTGGAAAGTCAACCAATAATGGCTATCAGTACCGGAACGATGGGGTCGATATTGAAATCTGTACGGATGTCTCTGGTGGAACCAATGGGTTCAATGTCGGCTGGATCGAAGCCAATGACTGGATGACGTACACCATCAATGTTCCGGAAGCTTTTACCGGTCCGATGACAATCCGGTATGCCAGTGCAACCGGTGGTGGCTATCTTCGCATTTTCCTCAACGGACTTTCACTGGTTTCTCCGGTTACCATGCCTTCAACCGGTGGATGGCAAACCTGGACCACCAAATCGGCCGGAAATGTGACCATCCCAGCCGGAACCCACGAGTTGAAACTGCAATCGTTAATTGGTGGTTTTAACCTGAACTGGGTGGAATGGAAGAAAACCATGGTGTCGGTCGGGGAAGATCAGGAATTGCCTGGCGGGATCGGACTGTCACCAGCCTGGCCCAATCCGTTCAATCCGGTTACCATGTGCCGTGTTTCCCTGCCGGTTTCCGAAAGAGTCCAGATTGATCTGGTTTCGGTAACCGGGCAGGTGGTTCGTCATCTCCGCGATGACAGGCTGCCCGCAGGAATAACCGATGTTCAGGTGAATGCAGATGGCCTGGCCTCCGGGTTGTATCTGATCCGTCTGACGGCCGGATCTGCAGTCCGGACCACCAGGATTGTTCTGCAACGATAACACAGGATGTTAATGAGCAACCATTTACGATAATTTCCGGATGATGATGAGACTTTCCTTTTCCCTCTTTTTTTTACTGTTCTTCAGTGCTTTTTCTTACTCCCAACCCGCAAAACCATTGGCCATGATGGGAGATCAGGTGATCACCACCGATGATTTCATCATGAAATGGGAAACCACACCTCAACCGGGCCGGGAACTGGAAGGGCCCATGACGGAATCGAAGGAAAAGCTTCTCAAAACCATGGTAGCCGAAAAGGTTCTGGCCGCCTATGCCAGGCAACTCCGGCTGGATACGTTGTACGCCATCCGGCGGATGATTCGGTCCATGGAGGAAATTTCGGTGCGCGACCAGTTTTTCAAAGCCGATATCCAGAGCAAGGTGTCGGTGACACCTGCCATGCTGGCCGAGGCCGAAGCGCGCGCCCATGAGTTTCGGCACATCCGGTTTGTGTTTCATCCCGATTATGACTCGGCGCTGTTTCTGTACTCACGGCTGAAACTGGGGGCTTCCTTCGATTCGCTGCTTGCCACCCGTCCGGAATCGGCGGAACAACCCCGACCGATGCAAATCACATTCGGCAGTCTTGAAAAACCGGTGGAAGATGCGGTTTATGACACGCCGGTTGGCGGATATACCCGTCCGGTCAGACGTCCTGAAGGCTTTTTTGTCTTTCGGGTGGAACGGATAGAACCCACACCGGTGGTGGCCGACAAGGAGAAAGCCATCTGGAAACGGAAACTGGATGACATGGTCCACATCCGTGAAGCCGACACCTATTATCTCGAGTTCATGAAGACTTTTTTCAAAGGGAAAGAAGTTGCAACCGATGGCCGTTTATTCCGTGTTCTCAACCGGAAATTATATGAAAAACTGATGCCACGGATGAAATCTCAGACTGAGAAAAAACGATCCCCGGTCAGTCTCTCCGATGGGGATGTGGCCGCCATTGAACGCGAACTGGGTCCCGATACGCTGGCCATGAACCTGATCAAATATGCAACGGCACCGGTCAAGGTTCGTGACTTTCTGTGGGACCTGCAGTTCAGAGGTTGGAATGTGATTACCTCCGATCCGGAGCGCTTTAAAGGTGAATTCGGATCCATTACCGAAATCATCGCCCGCGATGCCGTTTTAAATCATGAAGCGTACCGTCGGGGATATGCCTCCCATCCCGAAGTGGTGAAGCGGTTGCGGGATTTTTCAGATTATTTTCTGGCCGAACGGGTCAAGGGTCGGGTGGCCGATACGATTGATGTTTCTGAACAGGAAATACGGGCGCAGTATGAAAAGGAAAGCCTGAAAACCGCCGATACCGTTCTGGTAAATGCCATCGAGATTCAGGTGGAAAAAGCAGAACAGATCCCGGAAATTCTGGAAGCACACCGTCTTGGCCGCTCCTTTTCAGATCTGTTCAGACAGTACAATCAGAATCCGGGTTTAAAGCATCCCGATGGAGAGACCGGATGGTTCCTGCCCTCGCAGCGCGGTGGAGTGGGGAAGGATCTGGCTGCCAGACGATTGATGGAAATCCTGGGTCCGGTAAAGACAGGCCGGTACATTTCACTGATCCAGTTAATCGGGAAAAAGAAACTGGGCGGAGTGAAACCAGTCGAACCAGAACCGTATGAAACCGTTAAGGCCGATATGGCAGCCAAAGCCTGGGATGAAAAATTCGTTCAGCGGTTAAATGGCATCACCGTCAGAGAAGCCAGAAAACAGGGACTGACCATGGATCTCGATGCGCTGAAAACGGTAAAGGTGACAGCGGTAAACATGGCGGCCTTTCAGCAGATGGGCTTCGGAGGCAAAGTGCTGGTCGTGCCTTACACCGCCAATTACGATGAGTGGTATCCCGACTGGAAGGGAAAGGACCCGGCACCGTAAAAGCGCTCCCCGAAAATGAATCGCAGGAAGCCAGCCTGAAGAAAGACGCAGACTTGATTTCAGGACAGATGGGCAACAGAAATCAGGTGGTCATGGAAATCTGGTCCCCGGAATTTTCTTTTTTTATGGCTGCAATCAGGTTTAACAGTTCCTTTTTCTGTCTGAAAAATGATTCATGATGAAATTCAATCATGATCGTCAGTGACTCCGTCAATAATTTGACCGACTGATCCTGGTATTCCGGGTGTTTGAAATAAATCTGAAAATCCGATTTAAAATTGTTTAAAACTTCCCGTTGTGCCGGAGTAAGCTGATCAGAAAACAGGTCATGGTTTAAAACCGATTCAATTGCCTTTTTAAATTGGTTCTCTGTTTTCCTGAATGCCTCAATTTTCTTTGGAATGAGATCCAGTTTTGTTTCTTCGAACATGAAGGCTATTTCTGCCTGAACAGTTTGAATAATTGGAAAGTTCAGGTCGAATAAATGATCAATCTGCTCGTAGCGATCCCAGAAAAGAGTGAGTTCGTCTGATTTTCCCGATTGTTCAGCCAGTTCCTGTATATGGGACAGAATAGTGGCTTCCTGCTTTAAAACGGAACTGGAGAGGGTTTCCGCTTCTGATTGCAGTTGTTCCAGTACCGCAGGGGCTTCCTTTAACCGTATCCTGATGCCATCAAGTTCAAAATGTGTCAGATGGACATCGCCTGCAATCAGTTGTCTTATCGTTTGGCAATCCGATTCAAGAGCCTGAAGTTTTTGTGACTCCTCTGCAAGTTTTTTAGAAAACCAGACTGTTTCATGCCCGTGTGTTTCTCCAGATTCCTGTAATGCGCGCAATTGTTCACGGGTTAATGGATTTCTGCTATCGTAATACTCGCAGAATACCGGATCAAATTGACGCGCTTCATATTGTTCCTTGTAAGCAGAAAGAAAATCCTGTGCATGATGCAGAACCGTGTTTTCCTGCCGTCCAAGTCCTTCAAAGAATTGGCTGGTAAACGTGGATTGCCACTTTTCAGAATATTGAAGGAGAGTGATCGCCCGGATCCGTGTATCAGTGCACACCGGTCCATCCTGGGACTTTGCTCTCTCAATCCGATCTGCGATGGAAGGGTGTGAACTCCATTGATCGGTAATTTTCAGACGGGAATAATTGAAATGACTCGTGTTTTGGAGGTTGATGTCAGCAATAAAATTGTGGACAGTTAATCCGCTTTCTGTTGCCAGAAATGCAGAAAGATCCGATTGGTGTTCATAAAGATTCAGGGTGCGTGATCCTTCCTGATTCACATAAAATTGAATTACCTGATTGAAAGAATGATCAGCCAGCTGAAGACGAAGCAGGGATGTTTCCAAAGGCCCATATCCGGTAATGGAAACTGCAATCCGGTCTGCGTGAAACTCCATTTCTCTCGAGACACCCAGGTAAGCCTTGTTTACCAGCAGATAAAGCTTTTTAACGATCCATTGTATTCCATTGGTCGCCCGCATGGCCAGCCAGACTGCTCCATAAAGAACATTGGTCAGTCCGGCAATGGTATTTGCTGTTTTGTTTAAATCCTCGTCGGGTTGTACAAGGTTATAAATGATACGGTTGATGTAGTAAACATAGGATCCGATGGTCATTGATTTCTGTGAAAAGTGACCGAACTCATGCCCGAGAATGGCCTTCAATTCCAGCTCGGTCACACTATTCAGCAATCCAACACCGATTGACAGATTTTTTCCGGATGGGTAGAAAAGACTCAGAATGCTGGAGTCATAAAAAACACTGGCATTTGTATCAGGGGTCAGATAGACATGCAGGGGTGGCTGTGCCCCGGTTTGGTTAACCACTTCGTCGATCAGGGCAAATAGCTGTGGTTCCTCTTCTCTTGAAATTTCTATAAATCCGGATCTGTCAATCACTTCCTTTTTAAACAAATTCTTCAGCAGGAAAAAGGAAATCAGCCCGCCAAGCACACAGGCAGAAATGAACAGAATAATTGTGATATAATGTGGTTTGAAGAATAACAGAAGAAGACTGTATTTACATGCAAACCAGGTAACCGTAAAAGTGGTCGTAAGAAGCAGAAGGTAGATCAGAACGAAAAGGATAATACTGACTAAGGCAATCCAGACCTTAGAAAGAAAGGTTGAATTCCATTCTGTGACAGTTTTCATAGTGACTAAAAGTGGAAATGGATGATGGGATCAGATTGTTTGAAAGGTCTTAAATTAGGGAAAGATCAGAAAAAAATCGAGTGGGAGAGCCGGGTGTGTCGGGCAGGAGGGAACGGTTACTTTACATATGTGGCCAGAGTTGTGGTGGATCGGCCTCCTGTTGAGAATCTGATCAGATATTTTCCTGTGGCAAGATTCCCGGGCGTCCATTTCAAAGTTGATACTCCTTCTGGCAGGATTCCTGAGAAAAGGGTCAGGATAAGCTGTCCGTTTATCGACCAAACGGTGATTTCCGCTGTTCCCTGTGAAGGATTGTCGATCTCGATCTTTGTTTCCGGATTGAACGGATTCGGGTATACCGAGTTGATCCGGATGTTGCCGGGCTCCGGCACGGGATCCTGTTCCACCGGGGTGAACAGGCCCTCTTCAAATCCCATGGCCTTCAGAGCCGGAATGATTTCCGGATTTTTCATAAACAGGTTCCACAGAAGCTGAGTACGGTGGTTTTCGATCATCACAATGATTGGTCCCTGATCGATGGCGATAATGCTCTGGGCAAACCAGTTTTCCTTTACATTAAAGGCATCCCGGAATCCGAAAACACCATACAATCGGTCACCATACGTGTAATACAGATTTTTCAACAGTGCCATCGACTCAACCGGTGTGTAGGGAAAGGACGACAGTCCGGCTGTGGGTGTGATGGTGCCGTTATCATTGTTCTGGGGTTCGTGTGCATTGTATCCCCACGGATTGTCACTGGCAGTCCATCCCCAGGTGGTTTCATTGTAGCCGGCAAATTTCTTGGGGTTGTTTTTGCCGTATTGCTGATGAACCAGTGTGGTGGCGCGCAGGTTGTCGTACCAGGTGTACTTGCCGGAGAAGGAATACTGCTTGGTGTATTTGTCGCGCATGAGCCTGGGATCGAGCCCTAAGAAAGAGTAATGAGCAAAGAACAACGGTCCGCCCCAGTCCCATCCGACTGCTATTTGTTTGCCGTAAAAAAACCGGCCATTGACAAACCGGTCACCGCTGGCAAATCCCTTGGTATACAGATCGGCCGGAATGGAGTGGGTGGGTGAGGCAGCCCCCAGCACATAGGTAATCAGGGTTTCATTCCAGCCCTTCAGCGCAAAATTCATTTGCCAGGCATAATTGGGTGACCAATGCCAGTATAACGTATTGCCATCGGTAAACCGGCGGTACCAGTCCCACTCCATTGCTTCCCATAATGTGGTGATCTTGGCCCGTAGTGCCTGTTCGTACAGATCGTTACTGTCAAAATACTGCCGGCAGGCCAGCAAACCCTGGATCAGAAAGGCCGATTCCACCAGGTCACCGCCATCATCGTACTGACTGAATGGAATGGTGGCCCCTGTCGATCCGTTGAACCAGTGAGGCCAGACACCATGATACCGGGGAACAGATGACTGAAGAAAACTGGTAATGGTGAGCAGTCGGGATACAGCCTCTGAACGGGTGATGAATCCCCTTTCTACTGCCATGGGAAAGGCCATGACTCCGAATCCGGATCCGCCTGTGGTACAGGTATTGCCCGAGCCAAGACGTTCCCGGGCCAGTCCGCTCGTCGGATGCCCATAGTCCCAGAAATACCGGAACCCGTGTTTCTGAATCATGGTCAGCCACTCGTCATCACTTTGTTCGGCGGTGGTGGCAGATACTTCGGGTGAATCGGCACTTTCCACATTTCCCGTTGAAACAGTGGTGACCACGTAGTTTACAGTGGAATCGGCTTTACCTACCCAATGAACAAAGAAGGGAATGTCCTTTCCGGTGGTCCCGAGAAGGGTTTTCCCGCCTTCCGTTTTCCGGTACACACGGTATTCCTTCACACTGACGCTCTGATCCGGCGCCCAGCCCAGATCGATGTGCCGCGGATAGCCGGTGGCAATTACCTGCGTGGGGGCAGTAAGGATTTCGGGGGAAGCAAACGCTGCGGAATTCAATCCCAACAGAGATAAAATCAGAAAAGCAGATTGAACGGATTTCATGGTTCTTCCTTTCGGTCTGTTGGCCAATCATCAGATAATCAGCATAAATAATGCCGGGAATCCCTCCGCCGATCCGGCCCGGAAAACCGGTTTCACCCACCGGCTTTCACTTATTGCTCTGATAAGACTATTATTTTGATAACACCCGTATTCCTGTCAGATCAGGGTACTTGTATGGTTTCAATTCCTTTTCATCAGCCGGAGTGGCTGGTCTGAAACGGATGGCTTGCCCTCCGCCTGCTGCCAGTCGGACATTCAGAATGGTGGACCCATCCACCAGAAACTTGTCGATGGTCATCGGGTACGGATTGGTTTCCCAGTCTGCACCGGGGCCATCTGCATACCGTTCGGCCACATATCGTTTTCCTGCCGGCAGAAAACCCAGCTGAAAATCGAAATCACGTGCAACCTCATCGGTCACAGAACCCAGAAACCACTCCTGACCTTCCCAGCTTTTCCGGACAACCGTGTAATAGTCCCCGACTTTTCCGTTGAGCACATGGGTTTCTGACCAGTTAACAGGAACGTCTTTGATAAACTGAAAAGCGGGCTGATTCTGGTAATTTTCGATCAGATCGGCGGCCATGGTCAGCGGACTGTAAATGGTGACATACAGCGCAAGCTGGTTGGCCAATGTGGAATTGACCCGGTTCCGGTTGGGGGAATTTTTATAGTCCAGATCAAAAATACCCGGTGTGTAATCCATGGGTCCGGAAAGCAGACGGGTGAAAGGAAGAATCGTCTGGTGTTCCGGCGGATTTCCTCCATCGGCCGACCAGGCATTGTATTCCTGTCCCCGGGCTCCTTCCCGCGTCATCAGGTTTGGCCAGGTTCTGCGCAGACCGGTATCCTTGATCGGTTCATGAACATCCAGCATGAGCTGATGGGCCGCCGCCTTTTCGGTCACCAGTTGATAATGCCGGACCGCAAATTGACCGTTTGGCCATTCACCATTGGCACGTGGACCGACATAACCGGTTTTTACCGCGCGGATTCCTGCACGCTGGTAAAGGGCAAAGGCCGAATCGATCTGACGCTCATAATTCAGCATATCAGCACCGGTTTCATTGTGTGCAATGATGGTAACTCCCTTTTTGGCAGCATGGGCAGTAACAGCATTGAAATCATAATCGGGATGGGCCTGAGTAAAGTTGAATGATTTTGGTTTGTCGTCCCACCATACATCATCCCAACCAGTGTTCCAGCCTTCAACCAGTACGCCGGAAAATCCGTTTGCTGCAGCAAAATCAATGTATTGTTTGGTTCTGGCAGTGGTGGCGCCATGATTCGGTCCGGTCCCGAATGTCCAGGGACCAATGTGCATTCCCCACCAGATTCCGACATATTTGCCAGGTTTGATCCAGGAATGATCTTTCAGAACGGAAGGTTCATTCAGGTTCAGGATCAGAGAAGATTCCACCAGATCACCGGCCGACAATCCGATCTGAATGGTACGCCAGGGAGTGTTGAAGGGTGTTTTTGCTTTGACTCTGATCCCGTCAGCCCAAGGCATCAGATGGGCTTTCAGAGCATCGAATCCGGTATACTCCAGCAGAAGGCACGCATAGTCAGTAAGATTGGCTTCATGAATGGAAAGATACCGTCCGCTGGACGTCTCGATGGTAACCGGTGTGTGGGCCACTCCAATTTGCTGCAGCGGTGTCTGCCGGTATAAATATTCATCACGCAGATACCGGCCTTCGAACAATCCGGGAATCCACCAGCTGGTGGTTGCATCGGCGAATACGAACTCGGTAAGCTCATCCATGATGTTGAAAGATCCCAGTCCGGTTTCATCGGGAAATTCATACCGGAATCCGACCCCGTCATTAAATACCCTGAAAACCAGGACATAGGCGGTTTTGCCATCCGAACGCCGGCTGACTGGTAGTCTGAGTTCTCTGTAATGGTTCGAAATCAGCCGTACTTCACCCCAGGGTTGTTCCCATTTCTCATTGGTTTCGGTGAGGGCGGCAGTTCCCGGTTTTAAATCCGATTCCAGATTGGGGCCTTTGTCGAGCCGGAATCCCAGTTTTGACCAGTTCATTACCACCTGATTCCGGTGACTGGCCGAATAGATCATGGTGCCGTCAGGAAGTTGACCAAGGCTGACCTGAATGGAGTTATCGGGTGATTGAACGGTGAATGGCTGTGAAAAAACAGTTCCTGATGCGAGCAGAATGAACAGGATGGTCACTAAACAGGTGTGGCGGGCAGACATGAATACTCCGGTTTATCTGGTTGATAAACCGAATATGGCAATTTCCCGCAAATTTTCCGGACAGCCGGTACAGGCGCTAAGAAAAATTAATGGAATTCAGGAGCGGGATGTGGCTTTTTCCTTACCCGGTTCGGTATCGGGTTCGGTGGCCGTTTCACTGGCTCTTCTTATTTTACCGGGTTCACCGCTCAGCACAATCATGTTATTTTCCAGGACCCGAAGACGGCTTCTGAGTTCCCGGAAAGTCCGGCGGGTTTTGTACCTGAAATACCAGGTGGTGAACAGAATCGACAGGAAGACCGCTGACACCAGGGTGATCAGATTAAAGTCATTCCGGACAGCCCACCAGACCTGATTGGTCTGTCTGGTCCGTTGCAAACCGCGCTCGACCAGTTCAAGTCGCTGTTCCCAGGTGGTTCCCTGTGTATTGGCTTTGGGAACCGGAACCTTGAAATGCTCGAAAAGTGCATCCCGCAGGGTGATCAGTCTTAGGGCCCCGTTGTTCTGAATAAACGGTGGCAGATCCTGATCATCCAGAATGCGCTCAATCAACACCTTTTTTCCCTGGTTGGTACTGAAAAGGTTTTTCCGCTTATTAATCGTCAGCACAATATTGATAGCTGTATTATCAAATCCCTTTTCGGTTACAAAATCGAGCAACCTGCGGTAGGGGACCGGTTTTTCAATGGTATTTTCTTCAAGCCCTTTCAGCTGATCAATCGGATTTTTCTCACGGCGCTCAAGGGTCCGTATGTAAAAGATCAGCAGTTCCGTATTGACATAATCGACAACCTGATCAAAGGTTTCCTTTGTCATGGGCTGAGTCCATGCAGTATCGGGGCGGATGAAAAAAGTGAAGGCGGAAACCAGTAACAAGAGGGTCCGGCCGGAAAACCAGGATTTGATCATATTGAAAAAGATTGTAAGTGAATTCTGCGGCACAAAGATAGAACAGGTCGGAAAGTAATCCTATCAGCCGCATTCAGAGAAGGGCCACCCACCCCGGATGGGTGGATGGAATCCAAAAAAAAGGAGATCAGCGCCAGGCACCCAGAATCAAACCGGTCAGGGTGAACCAGACGGTCATGAACCCGCCATTGATCAGAGTGTATGAAAGGGGTCGCATTTCGAATGCGGCTGTCATCGCAATGGAAAGCGTGACCCAGCCAAAGCCGGTTAAAAAGCCATAGAGTGCGCCGGTGGTCATGTCGATCGATGGATCCCCGATGAAAAAGGCCAGATTGTAGGCCATCAGCCAGGCGAGCAGAAAACCTGCCGTCATCGACACCGCTGGTTTGGCCGTTTTTAACTTTTCCTCCGTCAGTCCGGCGGCCACCATCCAGGGTTTGCCAAATAAAACCGAATACCAGATGCCTCCGATGGCCAGATTCATCACTGCACATAAGAAGATGGCCAGATGGTTCAGGCTGATGTTTTCCATGTGATTGTTCCTTTTAAGGTAATAAGTTACGGACCGGGTCAACCCCACGATCCGGTTTTCATCTGACAGACCTTCTGCCAGAATGGGCCATCCGGAGCCGTGGATCCCCACCCGGAATACAGACAGGTCCCAGCCAGTCGTGGCCTGGCTGTCAATGTACACCATCCGGTCTGTAAATGGCAAGTCTTGTTTAGATTTTTACTAAACGGAATCAGTGAATCCGGTCTGGATGGTGAGTCAGACGGTTTTGCAGCAGGAGGCTTACTGCGGTATCAATCAGCCATTCACGGGTCACAATCACCCTGCAGCCTGACCCTGTGAGCAGGGAAAACAGTCTTCGTCCGATGCCCCGGGTGATAACCACATTTGAGGTCGACAAGGCAGCCGACATCTGCAGATGCTGATCGATGGGTTCCCCGGTCTGATTGGGTGGAACAGAAAGGTCAAACCCATCTAACAGTGATTTGTCAATCCGTTCCCTGCTGATTAACTGTTGACCGGAAAAGCTGAACTGTTCAAAGTAAAGAGAGGATCTGAAATGATCGGCCACGCGAACCCCATCATTGGTGGCGATGGAAACAACCAGATTTCCGGGGGGTGTATCAGAGTGACTCATCAGGTGAAAAATAATTCTTCCCTTTTTGAAATCCGATTCCGGATTGGAAAGCCGCGGTTGATTGTCCGGTGTGGACTGGGTAGATTAACTGGTAATAACAGGAGGTTCACATGGACCTTTTAACCGATCTTGCTGTGGTTTTTGGAATCGGCATGCTGATTGGACTGGAAAGAGAAGTGAGTCATCAGGAGCCTGATTCTCTGTTTGCCGGTTTCCGGACTTTCCCGCTGGTTTCCTTATTTGGCTATCTGTCGGCTCTGGTATCGGTTTCGTTCGGATTCTGGATTCTGGTGGTTGCCTTTGTTGCCGTTATTGTCCTGGTAACGGTTTCCTACTTCAGACTGTCTGCGAAAAATGACATTGGGGCCACCACCGAGGTTACGTTTCTGGTGGCATTCCTGCTGGGGGTTATGGTTCAGATGGATCAGATTCTGCCCGCCGTGTCGGTGGCCGTTCTGGTCACTGCCTTGCTCTCAATCAAATTCCAGGTGACCGCGGCCCTTGGAAAATTCACCCGTCACGATCTGACCGCCCTCATCCGTTTCGCCATCATGGCTGCCATCATCCTACCGTTTCTTCCAGATGAATCCATTGGTCCGATGCATGTATTGAATCCACGTGCAGCCGGACTGATGATTCTTCTTATTTCCGGAATCAGTTTTTCCGGTTATGTGGCGATCAGGTTACTCGGACCGGAACAGGGAATTCATCTGACTGCATTGCTGGGAGGCGTGGTTTCCAGCACCGCCCTGACCTGGGATTTTGCCAGAAAAAGCAGGGAAATGCCTGAAAATGCACCCCTGTTTGCTTCCGGTATGGTTCTGGCCTGGTCGGTCATGTACGCACGGGTTCTGGTTATTTTATGGATTTTCTCTCCGGCAACCGGGTTGGTGGCCACCCTGCCCATGCTCATCTCTGCAGCTGTGGGTTTGGTCACCTCACACTGGCTCGGTCCGAAAAGGCTACCATCATCCGCAACCTTCATGTCGGGTAACGTTCAGAATCCCCTGAACCTGAAAAATGCAATCCTGTTCACAGCCCTGTTTCTCACCATTGCATTTCTGGCCCGGTTGGGACAGGATTGGGCCGGAACTGGCGGTTTGTACCTGGTTGCTGCCCTTTCCGGGCTGACTGATGTGGATGCGATTGTCTATTCGGTGATCACCTCTGACCAACTGGCTTCCATTGCCACGGTGGCCATTTTGCTGGCAGCGCTGGTCAATACCTTGTTTAAAGCCGGCCTTGCTGCCATGACCGGTGATTCATCAGCAAGACCCATCCTGTGGAAAGGATTGGCCGCCATTGCAGGAACAAACGGAGTGGTACTGGCGGTGCTTGCCTGGATGGGATGAAATGCAGGAGTCAGAAGCCAGGAGTCAGGAGAGAGAATTCAGAATTCAGAATTCAGAATACGGAATACAGAAAAACCCGGACCCTGAGGTTCTCGAAGGGTAAGGGTTTTTCAGTGACGGGTGGGCAGAGATCGGAATTCAGCCCTTCGACTCCGCTCTGGGACCAAGTCGAAATGCAGGGACCGGAATACGGAATTTCACCCTCTCCGCCGGAGAGGGACGGGGTGAGGGTCTTTTGCCGGTTTTAAAATGCAAACATGTCAATTTTCGCAGAGGGGCATCCTGACCGTTGAATGTTCCTGTCCCCCGGGTGCCGAATCCGGTGGCTGCATTTCGACTGCGCTTGGTCCATGAGCTGGTCGAAGGGCAATGACCAAAGTTTACCCCGATGAAGTTGGGGAAGCCACAAGGATGAAGATTATCTAGGGGCCCGGTGATATTTGATTTTAAAATCACCATGTGAATCCCAACTGGTCATCTCGATACGACTCACTGCGTTCGTCACTCGATGACCGATTCCCCG
>JABWAT010000017.1 GCA_013360915.1 Bacteroidota bacterium | reverse complement strand
GGAAGGAGCCCAATACCCCTCACAATTCTGATCAAACTCATAATAAAATGCCGAAAGTTGATCCTGAGAAAAAGCAGGATTAACAGATTCCCCCACCATTCCACTCGGATCGGTAAAACTGAACGGATTGTTCCCCACGTAATTGTACGGAGTATGAAACTCACGCAACGGGTTCCGTCTGGCGCCGGATCTCCGCTTCGCTCCGACCTGTAAACGGGCTTGGTCTGTCATCACCCCAAGGTGTTTATCCATTTCCTGTCCGGTGTAGGTAAACGACACCAGATCACCGCTTTCCAACGACCGGATCACCTCACCGTACGGGGCATAATCGAACCGGTTTACCACCGTTCCATCGGTTCCTTTAAAGACAATCCGGGTGGAGTTGAAGCGGTCTTTGATCACAAAGTAGCCTACTCCGTCGTATTTGTTTTGAATTGTTTAATTTTTATACACAAGGAGTATAATTATAACTCTGACACTATGCTCTAAAAGTAGTACCGAACCAAAACTGCAGTTATTATGACATAAATAATCATACTGATTCTTAGATTTATTTTACTTTCACGAGAAAGAGATCTGATTACTTTAAAATATCTCCGATATTGAAAACGACTTTCACAAAAAATCCACCAGATTAGGCCTGTTAAAACTGCAGAAATTATATATACTTTGACACTCTGATTAGGAAATAAGTTAAACTCTTTTGTAATACTTTTTAGTATTGAAAAAATGAAAAGTGAATTTAACAACGCAAAAAGCCCAACCCCATTTGTCAGACTAAATCCGAAATATTCATTGGATTGGGTATCAAGATAAACCTTCTCCAACGACACATTGTTTTTTTTCTGGAACCTTTTCATGACAGGCGTTTTATTAAACCAATGTAACGGGTTTAAGTACATCAGGACAACGGACTGATATCCATACAACCGATAGAACACATAAATCTGGTAGTTGAGGAATAGTTTGATGTATTTCATATATTAACCGGTAAATTGCATTTTGGACAACGCCACTTCCCACCGAACCACCCCAATCATCCCCAAGCCAGCCGACAATAACCCCGCCGGCTGAGAGCGGAATAGCGTCCACTCCAAGCCCAAACACACCACCAAAAAAGGCGCCAGCAGATCTACCTGTTATGGCCCCAGCATTTCCGGCAGCTGTTCCAACCACTACCGTACCAACCGAATCGCCAAGTTGGATCAGATAACGGATCATTCCCTGGGAGGATCAGTTTAAAAATACCGCATCCGGGGTCCTGATTCCAGATGAGTCCGGACAATGGATAAGCTGAAACCAGCAAGGGGTACCGTTTAGTTGACACTTTACCTGTCCGTAGCAGGAGCCAGAACGATGGCACACCCTTGATCCACCATTGTTCCGGGGTTTTCCAAATCTGGTCTCTGCCGTCGTCGAAAGGTTTCTCTTCACGATCACGGGCCTCCAGGCCATCCGCGCCTCTTCTGGTTTGCACCTCATTTTCAAAAACGGGACCAATTTCTTAACTTTCTAAAGCAAACGGACGGGAAACATGCAATCTCTACAGCAATACGGCGAACAAATCTTCAATCCGTTCGATACGGGTTTTCTCATGGTCCGGCATCTGGCCAATCAGTTCGGGAAGGATCTGGTAAAAGCGTACCGGCAGATTCCCGAGCTGGATGGAACGGCTCTGATTGCCCTCGGCGGCTTCGGACGACGCGAAATGTGTCCGAATTCCGATGTGGATGTGCTGATTCTGGTGCCGGATGGAATGGATAAAACCCGGCTGGAAAACGGAATCCGGGCCTTGTTCAATCCGCTGTGGAATCACGGTCTGAAAATCGGACACGCCGTCCGCACACTGGCAGAGGCACAACAGGCCATGACCATGGATCTGGAAACGCTTACCACCAGCCTCGACAGCCGGTTTCTGGATGGGAATGCCGGGTTGGCCACCCGGTTTGATGAATCCATTGACCGGTTTCTGAATACCAATAAAAACCAGACGTTTCTATATGAACTGGTGAAAAATTACAACACGTCGCTGGCTCAGTATGGCGGTTCGGTTAACCTGCTCGAACCAAACGTGAAGAAAAGTCCGGGAACGCTGCGGGATGTTCATTTTCTGGGTTGGATGGTACTGCTTACCAGCGAAGGGCAGCGGTTGTTTGCGCGCCGGTCCACCGATGATGAAACCCAGACCGAGCGGGTGCTGCTGCGTTTATACAAACTGGGTATGATCGATGAAACCCAGTACCGTCACGTGTTCGAAGCCACCGACTTCATGCTGAAAACCCGGTTTGCCCTGCATCTGGCCGATCAGCGGTCCACCGATCAGTTGGGTTTCAATCAGCAACCCGCCGTGGCAGGAAGGCTGGGTCTGCGTGGTGAGGATAACAAGGAACTCTGCGAAGCACTCATGCGGAAATACTATCTGCATGCCCGTAAAATCTTCCGCCTCAGCCGGACGTTCATCCAGCAAACCGAAGAATTCTGCCGTCCGCCATACTCCGATCTCGATGAGCAGCTCGATGGTGGATTCACCATTCGCAACAACCGCATTCACTGGGGACGGGTAAGTCAGGAAAGCTCCATTCTGGCCGAATTCACCCGTGCACCCTGGCTTCAGATGATGGCCTTTTACTATCAGGCCGATTACGGATTTCCTTTTTCCGATATGCTGCGGTCAGCCATCACACAGTCCTATGAACTGATCACCGAGGAATTTCAGGCCAATCCGCGGGTGGTGCATCTGTTCCGGAAAATTCTGGTGGCAAAAAACTGTTCCTACGCACTTAAGAACATGCTCGAACTGGGTGTGCTCAACCGGTTCATTCCCGAGTACGGTCCGCTGGTCGGCCTGTATCAGCGGAATGCCTATCACTGGTACACCGCCGATTATCATACGCTGGTGGCCATCGAGAAACTCGAGCAGAGTGTGAAACGGTATCCGGCTGTGCATCGCGTCCGGCAGCAGTTGGAACGCCAGGAATTGCTGATTCTTTCCATCATTTTCCATGACATCGGGAAAGGGTTCGATATTGCCAACCATTCCATTGTGGGGATGGATGTGGCCCAGCAGGTCATGGCCCGGTGGGATTACCCGCAGGAGGAAATCAATCTGGTTTGTTTCATGGTCGAGCAGCATCTCACCATGGAGTTATACGCCTTCCGCCGCAACTATCACGATCCCGAAACGCTGCAGTCCTTCATCAATCTGTTTCCCGACGAAGAATATCTCGATATCCTGTTTTGTCTCACCTATTCCGATCTGAGTGCAGTAAATCCCACTGTCTGGACGGAGTGGAAGGGCATGATGCTCGAGGAATTGTACCGGATTACCCGGCGTGCCATTACGTCCACTTCAGAAAAAGATGGCGGGCAGGTCCTGAAAGAATCAAAAGATCAGAAAGTGGAATCCATGATCCGGCATCAGACCGATCCGGCGGTGCTGGCACACATCAGGGAATTCAATCACCACAACGATTACTGGCTGGCTTTCCGGCCCGATGAAATTGCCCGTCACGCTTCCGCCCGGAAAAATGGTCACAAAGTTCATGTGGATGTGGGACTGTTTGATGGCTATCAGGAAATCACCGTCATCACCGAAGATCAGGAAGGGCTCCTGTACAAACTCTGCGGGGTGATTTCGAGTCTGGATAACAGCATTTTCGATGCGCGGGTGTTCACCTCGCCCGGCGGACAGGTGATTGACCGGTTCCGGGTGTTTCCCATTGCCGATGCGCCGGCCGATCCGGCAATGCTGCAATCGCAGCTGACCGACCGGCTGGAAGCGGTGTTAACACGGAACGAACCGGTGGAAGGTCAGGTGGATAAATTCCGCAAAAAATGGAAACGGCGGTTTAAACCTGCTTCTTTATTCGAGCCCGAAGTGACGGTGGAAACCAGCGGGGAGTTTCTGATTTTTGACGTGTATGCTCCCGATATGCTCGGACTGATGTATCAGATTACCCGAACGTTTTCTGATCTGCATCTGCCGATTCAGCAGGCCAAAATTGCCACCCGGCTTGATGGAGTGAATGACACGTTCTATGTCTACCAGCGACACCTGCCGGGAGGTCACTCGCCCGAGGAATTCTGCCGGTCCATTACCGATCGGATCGGGTTGCTGGTCAAAGACTTTTCACTCACCTGATGGCTGATCGAACTGAATGCCTTTCATGACCGAGCCCATGATATCCTTGTAGCTGGCCTGTTCGCCGAGCACATCCTTCCCGATGACGGAGAACAGAGACAATCCTTCCAGAATAAATTCCATCCGGAGCGACTCGGGGACATCTGCCAGAACCTTTTTCCGGGAACCGGCCAGTTCGGCCAGTCCGGTCACCGACCGCAATCTCGCCTCATAATCAGCCTGTGAATCATCAAAGAGCAGATCGACCGTTTTTTTCTGACTGAACCACTCGAGAATGGGTTTGTACGGATTTCCGGCTTCGCCCGATTTGATCCGGGAGGGATCGGGAAACCAGGTTTTAAATGCACTCCGGATGGCTTTTTGTATAAGGGCGGTGGCCACTTTCGCCATGCCTTCCTGCTCACCTTCATACACCAGTTCAATCTTTCCTGTGATGGAAGGCGTCAGGCGATACAGATCCATGATTCTGACGGTGGTTTCGGTTTCGCCATGCATCACGGCCCGGCGTTCCGCCTGACTGATGAGCGTTTCAAAGGCTGAAATGGCCAGTCGTGCAGATACACCCGATTTGTGATCGACAAATTCACTTTCACGGGCTTCGAAGGAAAGCTGTTCCACCAGATCACGGATCAGGTCGGGAATATGAACCGTGACTTCGCGTTGTGCAGTGGAGAATGATTCCTGTTCGGTGATTTTCCGCGCCACTTCAATCGTCTTGGGATAGTGTGTGATGATCTGAGAATCAATCCGGTCCTTCAGCGGGGTGATGATGGATCCGCGGTTGGTGTAATCTTCCGGATTGGCTGTGAAAATGAGCATGATATCCATGGGAATCCGGGTTTTAAATCCGCGGATCTGAATGTCTGCTTCCTGAAGAATGTTAAACAGCGACACCTGAATGCGTGGTTGCAGATCGGGCAGTTCATTGATCACGAAAATGCCGCGGTTGGTGCGCGGAATAATTCCGTAATGCAGAATCCGTTCATCGCTGTAGGAAAGCCGGTGAGCGGCTGCCTTAATGGGGTCCAGATCGCCGATCAGATCGGCCACGGTCACATCGGGGGTGGCCAGTTTTTCACCATACCGGTCCGACCGGTGAATCCATTGAATGGGGGCTTTATCCCCAAGGGTGGCAATCAGTTCTTTTCCTGCCAGAGAAATGGGATGAAACGGATGGTCATTCACTTCGGAATCCTGCAGGACGGGCACGTATTCATCGAGCAGATTGACCAGCAGCCGGGCAAGCCGGGTCTTTGCCTGTCCGCGCAGGCCGAGCAGAATGATGTTATGCTTGCTTAAGACGGCATTTTCGATTTCCGGAATGACGGTTTTTTCGTATCCGTAAATACCGGGGAACAGGGGTTCCCGGTTTTTCAGTTTACGCAGAAGATTGTTGCGGAGTTCGTCTTTCACCGATTGAGTCGGGTAACCGGCAGCCCGAAGGTCGCCGACGGTGGTCAGGGTGAGCAGGTCGTTGGTAAACATAAATTCCTTTTTCTACCGGACGGTTTTTTTCCGGTTTAAAATGTAATCTTCAAAAATGAATTCGCCGAGTTTATTCAGAGAAGAGAAATACGCCCGTCCCTGATTGATGGTGGTCAGTTGCCTGACGAAATCCTGCAGAATGGGATCGCGGGCGATCATGAAGGTGGTGATGGAAATTCCCTCGCGCCGGCAGATTTCGGCCTCGTCGAGCGTACGGTTCAATATTTTCGGATCGAGTCCCATGCTGTTTTTATACAGTCGGTTTCCTTCCCGGATGCAGGAGGGTTTTCCGTCGGTGATCATGAAAATCTGTTTGTTATCGGTGGCCTTTCTGCGCAGCAGATGCCGGGCCAGTTGCAACCCTTCTTTCGTGTTGGTGTGATACGGTCCAACGGCCAGATAGGGGAGGTCCTTCACCGACACTTCCCAGGCGGTATCCCCGAAAGCGATGATGGAAAGGGAATCGGACGGATAGCGGGTCATGATCAGCTCGGAAAGTCCCATGGCCACTTTTTTGGCCGGGGTGATCCGGTCCTCACCGTACAGAATCATGCTGTGGCTCAGGTCGATCATGATTACCGTTGCCTGAGCGGTGTAAAACTGGGTATCATAAACTTCCAGATCGCGTTCCTGCAAACGGAAATCATCAATGCCATGGTTGATGTGCGCATTGTAAATGGTTCGGGTGACATCGAGCATGTCGGTGGAATCACCAAATTGAAACGGGCGTGTTTCGGTAAGGGACTCATCTCCGCGGCCGGTGTAGGGGGTGCGGTGGTGTCCGGATTCTGATCTTTTCAGACCGGAAAAAATGTCTTCAAAGGCCTGTGTGCGGATGTACCGTTCCATTCTGGAGGTCAGTCGGGAACCGCGCTCCTGTTTGTCGGCCAGGTACCCGTTCGATTTCAGGTCCCGGAGGAAATCATCCATCGAGTATTCCTCATCGAAGAGCGGATGTTTGCGGTTCAGCTGCAACATCCAGGCAATGGCTTCGTCGGCATCACCGTTGGTGTACTGCAGCAGTTGAGAAAACACATTCAACAGGTGATCGAACCGGTCCTGGGGTCCGCGAACCGGCGGCTGATACTGGCGGTAATGAAATCCGAGCATACAGAACCGAACACCAAAGCGGGGCATCACGTTTCAGAACAAGGGTAAATTTTTACGCCGGATTCGGAAATCTTTTACCTGATTCTCAATTTTGACACATGAAGCCATTGATTTTCATCCTGTCCGTCGGTCTTTTCCTCGCCGCGTGCGGCACAGAAACAAAAAAGGAACCTGAACCAGTCCGTCAACCCGGGTTGTCGCCCGAGCTGAAAGAGCGGCTGGCCGATTACCGGTCAACCGATCATCTGCGTGATTCTCTGATACAGGCACTCGAAACACTTCCCGAACCGGAACGGGCAAAGTTGTACCTGAAAAAGACCACCAGCCGTGAAGAAATCCGTCGCTGGCTGCTCACCGGGGCCTATCAGTCCATGCGGAAAATGGATGTGGAAGGAAAAACCGCCACGGGTCGCCGGACCATCTGGTTTCCAGATCTTCCATCCGGCAGCGGCGATTCTCTGATGACCTATCCGGTGGGTACCCGTCTTTTGGTAGCCAACCGGGAACCCGTTTCAGGCGCGGTTACCGATTATGAGGTAATGGTCAGGCAGCCGGCGGGCTGGGATTTTTTTGTCTTTTCCCGATCCATGGATGAACAAACCACCTCGGCACACTACTCCTACCCGACCGATTGCATCACCTGCCATCTGGGTCCGGTTCAGCAGGATCCCATGTTCCGTTTTACCATGCACCTGAATCAGAAGCACCCCATCACCCGCTCATCGGTTTCCTATGACGGATTTGTCTCGGCCCGTCTGATGCCGGCTCTGGAGGAAAACCGGAAACAGGATGGAGTCTTCGGACCCTATCTGAAATTATCCCGGAAGGTGAATGAACCCGGCAGACGCCCGGAGGACCTTCGTTGATCCGGTTGTTTTCCTGGTTGGTCGTCACGGTTCTGCTCGTTCCGGCCCCGTTATTGTCTCAGCCAACCGGTTTACGACTGGATGTGAAAGTCCCCGGAACCGTTCTGGCCTCTCTGACCGCCGAAAAAATTCAATCCGTCATCGGTACCAATCAGGTGCCCGGTCTTACCATCCGGTCGGTGGCCACTCATTGGGAAGCAGGCCGGCTGCAATTAAAAACCGGATTGAAATATGTTAAGGACACGGGATTTTTTGGACTGACCGTTACCCTGACCGGAGAGGTCACTGCAGACTGGCAGCCCGGAACCGATGGCCAAACGGTGATTCTAAAACGGACCGGGCTCCGGTTCCGAAGCGATGATGCCCAGGCTGGTATTCTGGATGGACTGGTTACCTCCCTGATGGAGGGTCAGTTGCCGAAGGACTTCAGGATTCCCGTTTCAGAAATTGAAAAAACCGTCACCTCCCGCCTGGAAAAGGCCCGCCTGCCTTATGGTCGTCTGACGGGTGCATCGGTCCGGATGACCAGTCTCGAAAGCCGGCAGGATGATCTGCTGGCCACTTTTTTGGTGACAGGCGGATTGCTGGCAGGTGAACGCCCGGCCGATACCACCGGAACCTGGCTATCTCTTTCAGCCGATTCATTGGCGGCCTGGTTACCCGGATTGCTAAACCGTGGAAAATCAATACGTTCCGGTCCGTTTTCCGTCCGGTTCGGCGAGGAATCCTGGAAAATTTCGTCCCGTGTAAAAATTCCGTTCAGATGGTTCTGGCTGATTCCTGATGAACTTGACCGGACAGTTGAACTATCGGTCCGCCCGGTGATTCAGGATGGGGACCTGGTGCTGTCCGACCGGGAAGCCGTGGTGTTTGACCGGAAGCCCGGCGAGTGGTCTCTGACGAACTGGATGATCCGGCGCCAGGTTGAAAAGGCAGTGGACGGCTGGGAACACCCGCTGGAAAGGGTCCCGGCTGCTCATCAGGTTTCCATCGGCGGATTTCCGGCTGTGATAGAAATGGTTCAGTTAGAAGCCACTGGTCTGGAATGGTCCGGTCAGCAGGCTGTGTTCCGGTTTACCGCTGATCTGAAGATGGATTTTTCGGATGAACCAGTCCGTTAACCTGCTTTTAATCATCCGCCGGGTGGCATCACACGTTCATCTGCCTATTTTTGTAGCGCCATGAAAAAACGGATACTGGCTCTGATTCCTGCTCTGACCTTCGGACTTCTGCTTCAGGCAGGAGCGCCGTATCTGGTTGTGGTCTCCTTCGATGGTTTTCGCCACGACTATCGTTCCTATGTATCCATGCCTGCCCTTGGAAATCTGATACAGACTGGCTTCCGGGCAGAAGCATTGATTCCACCTTTTCCATCACAGACTTTCCCGTCACATTATTCCCTGGTTACCGGTCTGGAGCCCGTTCGTCACGGACTGGTGCTGAACCGGTTTTTCGATCCGCTGAAAGATGAAATGTTCAGGATGGGTGATCATGAAGCCATGTCCGATACTGCCTGGTTTGCCGGAACCCCAATCTGGTCCCAATTGGGCGATGAAGGAGTCCGGTCGGCGGTGTATCATTGGGTGGGCTCAGAGGCTCATCACCCCGATGAATGGAAAACCTACCTGCCCGGCACTCCCGATTCGGCACGGCTGAATCAATTTTCACGGTGGCTAGGAAAACCCTCTCATGAACGTCCGAGGGCTGTTTTTCTGTATTTTGAGTTTCTTGACGATATGGGCCATTGGTTTGGGCCCGGCTCGCCCGAAGTCAGACGGGCTCTTTCCCGGACTGATTCTGTGCTGACCGTGATCAGACAGACCATTGCCAGTTACGGATTGACCGATTCGCTGAATCTTCTGGTGGTTTCCGATCACGGAATGACACCCCTGAACCTGAAAAACCCCATTGACCTTGATCCTGTGGTGGCTTACTATGACACCACGGCCACCATTGTTCCGGCGTATGCCACCGTTTCTGTTTACAGCAACGGAGGAGCCATCGCACCTCCGCCCATGATCGCCGGCATCGACTGGATGCGACCTCCTCCCGGTCCGTTTTCTCATCGGTTCGGAGACTGGATTGGCATCCCTGAGAAAGGAAAAGTCTTTTCACTGAAAGGCAAGACCCTCACTCTGGCCCCGGGAGGTCATGGTTACGACAGCCGCGATCCCGATATGTGGGGAATCTGTTTCGGAACCGGGCCCGATTTCAAGCCGGGTTCCGTCATTGGTCATGTCATGGGTGTCGATGTCTATGCCTTGTGCCGGTATCTGACCGGATTGCCATCGGACCCTGAAGCCGATGGCTCACTTGAACCGTTTATTCCGGTCCTTAAATCGGCAGCCGGATCACCATCAGACAGGAGATAGTATGCTTTCCATTCAACGACGGCTCACCAGCGGGTTCTACATGCTTCTCAGCCTGCCGGCCACCGCCATGGGTTTTGCACTGTCCGTGCAGATTTCGGCTCTCAGCTGGATTCTGACCACACAGTTTAATCTGGATATCCATGAGGTGGGGCTGGTCTGGGCTGCCGGACCCCTTGCAGGGATCTTCGGTCAGGTGATCATTGGTCTGATTTCGGATAAAGTCTGGTTCTGGAGTGGTCGCCGGCGGCCGTTTATCCTGATTGGCGGATTTCTGGCTGCTCTCATGTTACTGGCGCTCCCTAACATCGGATTTATCCATGAAGCCACCGGTGTGGCCATCATTTTTGTGGCAGTCACGGTCGCCCTCACCCTCGATCTGGCGATTAACATCAGCTTCAATCCGACCCGCTCCGTCATTGCCGATGTGACTCCCGAAGGAAATCCGCGTACCAAGGGCTATACCTGGATGCAAACCATTTCCGGGTTTTTCGGTGTCCTGGCCTACTTTATCGGGGCACAATACGGAAACATCACCCTGATCTATCTCTCGGTGTTTCTGGTTCTGGCCTTTTCGCTGATTCCGCCCTTTTTTATCACCGAGCCGCGCGAACTCGAAACCGCGAAGACCAGTGACGATCCGCAGGAAACAGTCACCCATCAGACCGAATGGATGGAACTGATCAAATTATATGTGGCTCATGGATTTTCCTGGCTGGGCATACAGGCGGTTTTCGTGTATATCATCGCGTTTATCCAGCAGAAAATGCCAGGACTTGGCGATGCCGGAACCGGTCAGGTCATCAGTTATTCTTTTCTGGTCATGAATTTTGTCGGATTTCTGTTCCCGGCTTTTATCCTTGAACCGGTTGCAGAACGCATTGGCCGGGTCTGGACGCATACGCTGGCCGTGGCACTGATGGCAATCGGCTATTTCGGTGTGATTTTTTATGCCACCACCCCGATGGTATTGTATGCCCTGATGGCTTTGATCGGTATCGGCTGGGCTGCCGTGGTGAGTTTACCCTTTGCGATTATGTCTGAGAAGGTTGATAAAAGCCGGATGGGCTTTTTCATGGGAATATTCAACCTGTCGGTGGTTATCCCCCAATTACTGGTCAGTTTGCTGGTGGGCGCCTGGATTCAATCGTCAGATGACAAGGCGAGTCTGTTCTGGTTTGCGGCTGTGACCCTGTCGGTTTCAGCCATGCTATGGTTGCTGGTAAAGGAACCCCGCCGGAGCAGCGGACCATCGGTTCCCGGCAGCGGAGGTCACTGACCGGTAACGTCCGGTTTTACAGCCGGACGATGTGGTAAATCTTCATTATCCGTTTCAGGATCTGATCGAAGTCGATTTGCAGATCGATCAGCTTGCCACTGTGGATGTCAAAAACCCACCCGTGAAGCGTGATATTCCGGTCTTTGTAGGCTTTTTGAAAATCAGCGGTCTTGATGATGTTGACGCATTGCTCCTGAACGTTCAGTTCAACCAGTCGTTTATACCGGGCCTGTGTCGATTTCAACCCATCCAGTTCATCCTGGTGCAGTCGGTAAACATCCCGTATGTTCCTCAGCCACGGATTCAGTATTCCCAGATCGGCCGACTGCATGGCCGCATTGATCCCTCCGCAGAAATAGTGTCCGCAGACAACAATGTGTTTAACCTTCAGATGTCTGATGGCATAACTGATCACCGTCAGGGCATTCAGGTCGTTATTTGGAACCAGGTTGGCAATGTTCCGGTGGATAAAAACTTCGCCTGGTTTGACTCCCATGAGTTCTTCTGCGGTCACCCGGCTGTCTGAACACCCGATATAGAGAATTTCCGGATTCTGACCCTTAGACAGATTTTTGAAGTACGAACGATCCGATTTCAGTTTATCCTGAATCCAGTCGCGGTTATTGGAAAAAATCTGATCAATATTCATCTGCTCTCCGTTTGCTGACTGAGCCGGATTCCCAAAGCGGGCAGGATCATGAGAATTCCGAGGAAAAAATAAACCATTTCAAGGGCAGTAGGCCCGGGAGGATCCTGTTTCAGGATGAGTACTTCCACACCAATATAAGCGCACAGTGAAGATCCTGCCAGAACCACGACCATCCATGCTGAAGGATGTTTTCTGATCAGAAGAATCATGGCTGTCAGCGAGCTGCCTCCCACCACCACGGACAGAAGCAGGGCCGGGATCAGGTAGGAGGAGAACGGGGCTCCCTCAAGCCATGTGGCCGGGAATCGGGTGTCTTCTGCGCCGGTCAGAAGGGCCACGCCCCCTGCAAGGGCTGTTATTGCCACAAATGCCGACAAGGATAGTGTTAAAAAGACCAAAAAACGGTTCATATGCATAAAAATTGGAAGTAAAACCCCTTCCACTGCAAAAATACGCCGATGAAGGAATGGTTCAAACCCGGGAACCCGGCAGCGTGGTTTCCGACCGGCCGGGAAGGTTAAGTCTGCATTATAAGTGAAGTGCTCTCTTTCCGAAGGAGGGGCTCTTCATTGATTGAGGCAATTGGTTCTCGTAGTTTTGTGCTCGGTTTTTTTAATTCGGAAGGATGCAGGGCATGAAACCAGCCATCAGACATGACTGGACACGGGAAGAAATCGGGGCGATGTTTGAACGTCCCCTGCTTGATCTGGTCTATGAAGCAGCCGGGGTTCACCGGCAATTTCACAATCCGCATGATGTCCAGTGGTCCACTCTGGTCAGCGTAAAAACCGGGGGTTGCCCCGAAGATTGCGGCTATTGCTCACAGTCAGCTCATTATGACTCGCCGGTCGACCGCACACCCCTCCTAAGCGTTGAGGAAGTGGTGGAGGCTGCACGGATTGCCAAAGAAAACGGATCGACCCGTCTGTGCATGGGCGCTGCCTGGCGTTCTCCACGTCCCGGCAAGGATTGGGATCAGGTGCTCGACATGATCCGGGCCGTCAACGGAATGGGAATGGAATCCTGTGTGACTCTTGGAATGCTCAACGAAGAGCAGGCCCGTCAGCTGGCCGATGCTGGTCTGACCAATTACAATCATAACATTGATTGCTCCCGCGAGTTTTACGAGAAAATCATCACCACCCGCCGGTTTGATGATCGTCTGAAAACCATCGAACATGTTCAGAAAGCTGGTATCGGTGTCTGTTCCGGTGGAATCATCGGAATGGGGGAAAGCACCTCTGACCGGGTCGGATTTATTCACACGCTGGCAACCCTGGCCAAACATCCCGACTCCGTGCCGATCAATGCACTGGTTCCCATTGATGGAACTCCGCTGGCCAATCAAAAGCCCCTCGATCCTTTTGACTTTGTCCGCATGATTGCCGTGGCCCGTCTTACCATGCCTGCCTCCATGGTCCGTCTGTCGGCTGGCCGGCTGCAACTGACCGAAGAAGCTCAGGCTCTCTGCTTCATGGCAGGTGCAAACTCCATCTTTACCGGAGAGACCCTGCTGACCACCGGAAATCCGAGATTTGAAGAAGACCAGACCCTGCTGACGAAACTCGGACTGAATCCCATGCCGCTTCATGCCGTCGAACTGGAACTGACCCAGACCGCCGGACATGAAGGCTGATCTGACCCCTCGTTGGGCTCAGGAACTCAATGATCTGAAAGAACGGAACCGGTTCAGGCAACTGACCCCCGGTTCCGGACTCTCCCTCGCCGGCAACGACTATCTGAACCTGTCGGATCATCCGGCCCTGGTGCAGAAAACCCATGAACTTCTTTCGGCCGGAATCCCGTTGGGCTCTACCGGATCGAGACTGCTGAGTGGAACCCACCGGTTGCATCTGGAAACCGAAGAACAAATTGCCATCTGGAAAAAGTCAGAAGCCGCTCTGCTGTTCAACTCTGGGTACGATGCCAATACCGGCGTGATTTCCACCCTGATTCCGAAGGATTCGGTGGTGTTTTCTGATAAGCTGAATCATGCCTGCATCGTTGATGGACTGAAAGCCACCGGTGCTCATACCGAACGTTTCCGGCATCTCGATATGAATGATCTGGAATCCCGTCTGAAAAAACATGAATCGGATCTCCGCCCCAAATTCCTGATTGTTGAATCGGTGTATTCCATGGATGGGGATAAACCCGATTTTCTCTTATTAACCCGGTTCTGTGACCGGTTTGGGCTTCATCTGATCGTGGATGAAGCACATGGTACCGGTGTGTTCGGAAAAACTGGTGCGGGCGTTCTTGAAGAAGCTGGCATGATGGATGTCCCATTGGTGACCATTCACACCTGCGGCAAGGCTTTGGGCGTTTCGGGCGCTTTTGTGACCGGCAGCCGGATTTTAATCGATAAACTGATCAATTCCTGCCGGAATTTTATCTATACGACTGCCATGCCCCCCATTCAGGCCGGTCTGATTGGCGAATCCATCCGTCTGGTGCAGGGAATGGAACGGGAACGGGAGTACCTGAAGAACCTGTCTGTCTGGTCTGCCGGTGCCATCAGGAACGAAACCGGTTTTTCCACCGGTCATACCCAGAGCATGATTATTCCGGTGATCATCGGGTCGGATGCAGAGGCACTTCGTATCGCCCTGCGTTGCCGTGAGGCAGGATTTGATGTGCGACCTGTCCGGCCTCCCACCGTACCGGAAGGAACCTCCCGTCTCAGGCTGAGCCTGCACACCCGGGTCACACGCGATCATATAAAAAGCCTTATTCATTGCATACAAAGGGATTAATTTATGGAATTGAAATTGTTTCTGACTGTATTCGGATCGGTTTTTATTGCTGAATTGGGTGACAAGACACAATTGGCCACCATGCTATTTTCTGCTAAGGCCGATGTGAATAAATGGGTGGTATTTGCGGGTGCTGCCTCGGCATTGATTCTGACGTCGGCCCTGGGTGTGCTGGCAGGACATCTGCTGTCTCAGGTGGTGAGCGAAAAGGTGCTGAACATTGTGGCTGGGGTGGGGTTTCTGGCCATCGGCGCCTGGATGCTCTGGTCAGCGTAAATGCTTTCACCGCTAATTCGCTAAGTTTACAATACGTTTTAACGCAGAGAGCGCCAAGGGCAATAACAGGAGAACGCAAAGGTTTTTTGGTTTTCAATACAAGAATCTCTGCGGTCTTTGCTCCTTTCTGCTCCCTCTGCGGCAAAATTCCTTCACCGCAGAGAACGCAAAGGGTTTATACAAAAGAGCGCAAAGGTTTTTTTTGTTTTCAATACAAGAATCTCTGCGGTCTTTGCTCCTTTCTGCTACCTCTGCGGTTAAATTCCTTCACCTCAGGGAGCGCCAAGGTAAATACAGGAGAACGCAAAGTTTTTCTTGGTTTTCAATACAGGAACCTCAGCGACCTTTGCGAATTCTTAGCGTCATTGCGTTTAAATGTATTTCACCACAAACAAAAAAGGCCACCCGGTTGGGATGGCCTTTTTGAATGGCAATTCTGAAAAAATCAGAAGGTAATTCCGTAGCCCACGCCGAAATAGCTTCCGTTCATGTAGCCAACTTCACCTTTGATTCCGAGCAGGGAAAGTCCCACACCAAGACGGAGTCCTGAATTTCCGAAATCCGTTCCACCGCTGAATGGTTTGGTGCCGATAACGAATCCGCTGTTCGGATCACCGGACACATTGTTTGCATCGGGTTCAGCACCGTTCCAGGAAATGTCCGATCCGGCCATTTCAAGAGCGATACGGCCAAAGACACGCATGATCCAGAGATCGTAGCTGGAAATGGCACCAACGTTGAAAGAAGAACCTTCAAGGGAAATTTCTGCATCTACCTGAGTGGTATAGGTTGCATCATAGGGTGTTCCGCCCACATCAATGGTTTCAACTCCCGAAACGGTCTGGTTTCCTGAAACCTTAAATGTGTAGGAGGTGTAACTGGCATAGACCGAGGTGGAAGGAAATCCGGTTACCGGAATGAAATCGGTGATGTCATATTTGGCACCCAATCCGAAATTGCCATAGGAAAATCCGTCACCTTCAATTTCAGGAAACATTCTCAGATACAATTCTGCACCCATGGTTCCCAGGTTGACCTGTCCGCCGAATGAGGGCATGGGCACGTCGTCTGAGAGTCCGATTTCGGGAGAAGCAGGAATAATACCAAATCCGCTATGAATCTGAATACCGATCCGGAATACATCAGCACCGGATCCGTCTGTCCATTCAAGGGCGTTCAATCCACTCTGAATTCCATCGGTAAATCCCTGAACTCCATCCTTCGTGGCGCCATCAAGTTTGGCGTATTGGGAGAGGGACAGATCACCCTGTGCCATTAACATTGAACTGGTCATCAGGGACAGGGCCAACAGCAATAACTTCTTCATGATACCTCCTTTATTGGTTTTTGATTAGAAGCCAGCACAAATATACTACTTTTCGTTTTCAGAGAAGCAAGTGATTATGGACCGGCAGGTCCCCTTTTCGGGTGATTCTGCCCGGAAAAGTGCGTTGCATAACAGATCAATGTTCAATTAGCCGGAACCCCCCGCCTCATTGACATGTTATTGAATTTTGACAACTTTGTACAGATTGAATACTTTTGCACACCCGGGAAGATCCGGGCAGGCTGGCTGGTAAGGATAAAAACATGCAGGAGCTGAACGAGCTCACCAAAAACGAGTATAAGTACGGATTTTCCACTGAGATTGATCAGGAGTTTGCTCCCAAAGGTCTCAGTGAGGAAATCGTGAGGTTTATTTCCGCGAAGAAGGATGAACCGGACTGGATGCTGGACTACCGGCTGAAAGCCTATCGTCACTGGCTGACCATGGAGGAACCCCACTGGCAAAACGTAACCTTTCCTGAAATCAACTATCAGGATATGATTTACTACGCTGCACCGAAACAGAAGGCCAAGCTGGCCAGCATGGATGAGGTGGATCCCGAATTAATCCGGACGTTTGAAAAGCTCGGCATTCCGCTCGAAGAGCAGAAACTGCTTGCCAATGTGGCGGTGGATGCAGTCTTCGACAGTGTTTCGGTCACCACGACCTTTAAGGAAACCCTGAAAGAAAAAGGGGTTATTTTCTGTTCATTTTCAGAAGCGGTGCGGGAACACCCCGAGCTGATCAGGAAGTACATGGGATCGGTCGTGCCTTACACCGATAATTATTTTGCCGCTTTGAATGCCGCCGTGTTCAGTGACGGTTCCTTCGTCTACATTCCGAAAGGGGTCCGGTGCCCGATGGAGCTGAGCACCTATTTCCGGATAAACGCGGAAAACACCGGGCAGTTTGAACGGACGCTCATTGTTGCCGATGACAACAGTTATGTGTCTTACCTGGAAGGTTGTACCGCCCCGAAACGCGATGAAAATCAGCTTCATGCTGCTGTGGTGGAACTGATTGCCCTTGATCATGCCGAGATTAAATATTCCACGGTTCAGAACTGGTATGCCGGTGATGAAAATGGAGTGGGTGGTATTTACAACTTTGTTACCAAAAGAGGAATCTGCAAAGGTCACCACAGCAAAATCTCCTGGACACAGGTCGAGACAGGTTCTGCCATTACCTGGAAATATCCGTCCTGCGTGCTGAAAGGGGATTATTCCACCGGCGAATTTTACTCTGTGGCGGTGACTGCCCATGCGCAGCAGGCCGATACCGGCACGAAAATGATTCATCTCGGTCGTGAAACGAAGTCCACCATTGTATCGAAGGGGATTTCGGCCGGAAGGGGAAATCAGACTTACCGTGGCCTGGTGAGAATGTCACGTCAGGCAGAAAATGCGCGGAATCACTCGCAGTGTGACTCGCTTCTGATCGGAAGTGAGTGCGGCGCGCATACCTTCCCCTATTTCGAAATTTCCAATCCGTCGGCACGGGTTGAGCATGAAGCAACCACCTCGAAAATCGGGGAAGATCAGCTGTTTTATTGTCTTCAGCGCGGAATTCCGCCCGAAGAAGCCGTCAGTCTGATTGTAAACGGCTACTGCAAGGATGTGTTCCGGGAACTTCCCATGGAATTTGCTGCGGAAGCCACCAAACTGCTTTCCATCTCGCTCGAAGGGGCGGTGGGGTAATAAAGCCAGGAGCCAGAAGTCAGAATGACTCCCACTCCGCCGGAGAGTAAAGGGGTGAGGGTCTGTTGACATCCTTAACGGGTTTTTCCAATCACTATTTATTTATCACCAATTACTGATTACTACATGCTGTCTATACAAAACTTACATGCCGGAATCGATGGCCGGGACATTCTGAAGGGAATTAACCTGGAAGTAAAACCCGGCGAGGTACATGCTGTCATGGGTCCGAACGGATCTGGAAAAAGTACCTTGTCAAAAGTGCTGGCTGGTCATGAGGATTACAGCGTCTCGGCCGGATCGGTCCTTTACAAGGGGAAAAACCTGCTGGAATTATCACCCGAAGACCGTGCCAGAGAAGGGGTGTTTCTGGCTTTCCAATACCCGGTTGAAATTCCCGGAGTCACCAATATCATGTTCCTGCGCACGGCTTTGAATGAAATCAGGAAATACCGTGGTGAAGAGCCACTCGAACCAGGCGATTTTCTCAAATATGTCCGTAAGAAATCGGAAATTCTTCATCTGGATGACAGTTTGCTCAAACGTCCGGTCAATGAAGGCTTCTCGGGTGGTGAAAAGAAACGCAATGAAATTTTCCAGATGGCCGTTCTGGAACCCTCGCTTGCCATCCTGGATGAAACCGATTCGGGGCTTGATATTGATGCACTCCGTGTGGTATCGGAAGGGATTAATAAACTGCGGTCGCCCGAACGGTCGATGATTGTGGTGACGCACTATCAGCGTCTGCTCGACTACATTGTGCCCGATGTGGTTCACGTGCTGCTCGATGGCCGTATTGTTCAATCGGGCAGCAAAGAATTGGCCCTTGAGCTCGAAGACCGTGGCTATGACTGGATCCGTGAACGGATTCTGGCGGGTGCCTGATGGCTGACTGGATTCAATTATACCAACCCTACCTCTCCCCAGAACCAACCGGATTCCGCGCAGAGGCCCGAAACCGGCTGATCCGTTCTGCCAGG
Source organism: Bacteroidota bacterium (assembly GCA_013360915.1). Lineage (NCBI taxonomy): Bacteria > Pseudomonadati > Bacteroidota > Bacteroidota bacterium. The sequence goes on along the minus strand of JABWAT010000017.1, from coordinate 34,278 downwards.
CCGGCACACGATCCGGAAAGCTGGAAATACACCCGTCTGAACGATTTACTGGCCAAACCATTTTTACCCAACCTTCATCCCGTTGCATCGGCACCGGTCCGGTCTGAAGGCATTCAATGGATTGATGGGCAGCTTTCAGGCAAGGGCGAAATTGGTGTCAACCTTCAGCCACTCACCGAGGTTCTTTCGGGCGATTCGGCATGGACTCAACGTTTCTCGCCCGCAGCCGATGATTTTTTTGGCGCCCTGACCGACTCACTGGGACTGAACGAATCCGTGATCCGGATTTCCCGGTCGGTGAATCCTTCCGTACCGGTGATTCTGAATTTTACTGCAACGGGAGCCGGTAACCGTCAGCTCATTCCGGTTAATCTCTGGATTGATGTTGAACCCCGTACCGAAGTCATTCTGGTGGATGATTACCGCGGAACGGGATCCGGCGGGTATCTGCAGTCGGTGAATGTCCGGCTCAGAATCGGTGAAGGCGCTGTGGTTCACCACATCCGTCTGCAACAGGAGGCCGCCGGCGCTTTTCACATCAACCGAACCACCGTGGATGTTCTTCGGGATGCCTCTTACCGCTCGTGGGTTCATTCATCGGGTGGATCACTGATCAGGAATCAGTTCCGGGTGAATCTGAAAGGTCCCGGTGCCAATTCGATGCTTCATGGCCTGGCATTAACGACTGGTTCCGATCAGGTGGAGAACCTGACCGTAATTGATCATGAAAGTCCCGATTGCACCAGTCAGGAATCATATAAAGGTATTCTGGCAGATGCTTCATCGGTTGTGTTTGATGGACGCATCATTGTGAGAGAAGGGGCTCAGAAAACCAATGCCAGTCAATCCAGCCGCAATCTGCTGCTTTCGAACGATGCCACGGTGAACTCAAAACCGCAACTCGAAATTTACGCCGATGATGTGAAATGTTACCACGGTGCCACCGTGGGTCAGCTCGATGATCTTCAATTGTATTACCTGCGGTCCCGCGGAATTTCAGAAGATACCGCCCGGGGACTTCTCATCCGTGCCTTTGCCTCCGATGTTTTCAGCAACCTTCCGGTCCCATCATACCAGAACCGGATTGCCCGTGACCTGATCAACCGGTTGTTCCCGGGGGTCGATGCAGGAGAGCTGGAATGACATCTGTACTGGCTCAGCCGTTTCAGGCCCGGTCCATCCGGGAATCGTTCCCGGCCTTGTCGGTTCAGGTCAATGGTAAACCGCTGATTTATTTTGATAATGCGGCGACCACCCAGAAGCCCCTCCAGGTCATTGACCGGATGAACCGGTACTACCGCGAAGAAAATGCCAATGTTCACCGGGGCATACACACGCTCAGTCAGGTGGCCACTGACCGGTATGAGGCAGTCAGAAAACAGATTTCCTCCTTTATCGGGGCTGAGAGCGATGAATCGGTGGTGTTTACATCGGGTGCAACCGAAGGAATCAACCTGGTTGCGCACGGTTTTCTTCAGCCGCGGCTGAAGGCCGGCGATGTCATTCTGCTTTCCGGTATGGAGCATCACTCCAATATTGTTCCCTGGCAGCTTGCGGCCGAACGCACCGGTGCCACCATCCGCGTGATTCCCGTGACCGACCGGGGCGAGCTGGACCTGGAATCTCTTCCGCAGTTGCTGAACGGACCGGTGAAATTGGTATCGGTGGTTCACATGTCGAACACGCTTGGCACGGTGAATCCGGTAAAAGAGATCATCCGGCTGGCTCATCAGGTTGGTGCAGCGGTTCTGGTGGATGCCGCCCAATCGCTTCCGCATTTCAGGCTGAATGTGCAGACGCTGGGATGTGACTTTCTGGTGGCCTCGGGCCACAAGGTTTTCGGACCGACGGGGACCGGATTTCTCTATGGAAAACCGGAACTTCTGAAGGAAACGCAGCCTTTCCATGGCGGCGGAAACATGATCCGGACGGTCACCTTTGAAAAGACCACCTGGAACGATCCGCCCTTCCGGTTCGAAGCAGGAACACCAAATATTGCTGGTGGATTGGGGTTGGGCGCTGCCATTGAATTTATGGAAACCCTCGACTGGCAGGCGGTTCATGAGTATGAACAATCTCTGCTCAGACAGACCACAGCCGTATTACGTGATTTCCCGGGTGTCCGGATCATCGGGGAGGCCGCCGAAAAAGGTCCGGTAGTCTCGTTTGTGATGGAGGGAGCTCATGCCAGCGATCTGGGAACCCTTCTCGATCAGGAAGGCATTGCCATCCGGACGGGGCATCACTGCACACAACCGCTGATGAAACGGTTTGGAGTACCTGCAACCGCCCGTGTGTCGCTAACGTTTTACAACACGCCGGAAGAAGTGGATCAGCTTGGCCGATCCCTCCGGAAAGTTTCAGAGTTAATGGGATGAATAGTCCGATGGAAAATCCGGTAACCGGTATGGAAGATGCAACCGGCGGTCTCACCCGCGAGCAATTGATCGAGCGTCAGGTAATTGACGTTCTTAAAACCATTTATGACCCGGAAATTCCGGTCAATATTTACGATCTCGGCCTGATTTATGAGATTTCAGTCGAAGCGCTGTCGTTTGTCCGTGTGCGGATGACGCTGACGGCACCGGGTTGCCCGGTTGCCGGTTCGCTGCCCGGCGAAGTTGAAGCAAAAATCAGGTCGGTACACGGAGTGGCCGATGCACAGGTCGATCTGGTCTGGGAACCGGCCTGGACCCGGGAGATGATGAGTGAAGAAGCCCGTTTGATTTTAAACATGTGGTAAGAAAGGAAGAAAAGAGATGATTGGTAATATTCCCATGGCCCCGATGTATGATCCGAAAGCCGTTCAACCGATGCGGAATGAACTGACGTATGTCGGGTTCAATGAACTGACGACCCCGGAGGAAGTAGATGAGCATTTTGCTGTGAACACGACTGGTACCACGCTGGTCATGATAAACTCGGTGTGCGGATGTGCCGCCGGTTCAGCGCGGCCCGGTGTGGCAGAAGCCCTGCAGCATACGGTCATTCCCGACCATCTGGTAACCGTTTTTGCCGGTCAGGATCGCGATGCCACGGCCCGTGTGCGCGAGAAAATCGTGGGATTCCCTCCATCCTCGCCCTCTGCAGCGCTTTTCAAAGATGGAAAAGTGGTGTTCATGATGGAGCGTTGGATGATTGAAGGCCGTCACCCGAAACAGATTGCCGATATGCTGACCAATGCTTTCAATCAGCATTGTTCAAAAACAGGCCCGTCTATTTCGAAAGCCGATTTCGAAAAGCTGGTTTATTTCAAATCCTGCGGTTCTAAAATTCCGAAAAATCCGGCCCTGCAGGATTAATCGCGCAGAAAGAAAGGTTCATCCTTGAAGTTCAGTGCACAGGAAGAATTGGGACTCCGTTGTCTGATCCAGGTGGCTCGCCATCAGGATCAGACCAGAGGAATCACCATTCAGGAAATAGCCGATAAGGAAGGCATCACCATTCACAACGTGGCGAAACTGCTTCGTCTGCTCAGAATGGGGGGCTTTATTGACAGCACGCGAGGTCAGGTGGGCGGGTATCTGCTCACCCGACCGGCCGGTGAAATTATCATCGATGATGTGCTTTCCACGCTGGGCGGAAAGCTGTACGAGTCGGGATTTTGCGAACGGTACAGCGATGACGCCGGATTATGCACCCACACGGTGGATTGTTCGGTACGGTCCCTGTGGCAGAAAATCCAGTATGCGGTTGATCAGGTGACGAAAAACCTCACACTGGCCGATTTCATGGGAACACCCGACATTCATCAGCCGCCGGTTCACCTTCATCACCGCCAACCGGAAGCCTGAACGGTCCGTTTACCGGCCGCCGAGGAAAGTTCCGAAAATACCGCCTTCTTCCTTTCCGCCGCCCACTGCTGCCGCGCTGACGATTCGGTCGGCCATGCGGGAAAGCGGAAGGCTTTGAAGGTACACGGTCCCGGGACCGGTGATGTTGGCAAAGAACAGCCCTTCGCCTCCGAACAGGGCGTTTTTAAATCCGCCCACATATTGAATGTCGTAAGCCACCGATTCTGAAAAAGCGACCAGACAGCCGGTATCCACACGAAGGGTTTCGCCCCGCTGAAGAATCCGCTTCATAATGGTTCCCCCGGCATGAACAAATGCCCAGCCATCGCCGACCAACCGCTGAAGAATGAACCCTTCGCCCCCGAACAAGCCGGCACCAAACCGGCGGGTGAAGGCCACTTCAATGTCAATTCCCTGAGCGGCACAGAGAAAGCCATCCTTCTGACATAGAAAGGAACCACCGAGTTCGGCCAGGTTCAGGGGAATGATTTTTCCCGGGTAGGGTGCTGCAAACGTCAAATGCCGTTTCTGCGAACCCTGATTCAGAAAGGAAGTGATAAAGAAGGAATCTCCGCTGACCAGTCGTTTCAAACCGGAAAAAATGCCGCCACCGGTCGAGGTTTGCATCTGAATGTCGGCTTCCATGTACAGCATGGCCCCCACTTCGGCCCGTACGGCCTCCTGCGGATCGAGCTCAATTTCTATAACCTGTATGTCGTCACCGATGATCCGGTAGGCGATATCATGCGCTTTCATACGTTCCTCTAGATAGGTTTAATAAAATGGTCCGGATGGGCGGTGTCGCGGATAAACCCGATTTTTTCGAGATAGCTCTGATGACTTTTTACCGGACTGACGGCCATGTACGAATGAAATCCCTGGCCTTTAAACAGGTCCCGTTGTGAATCATACAGGAACCGGGCATTTTTCAGATCGCGGTAGTCGGGAATCACGTAATCGAGCTGAATCCTCACCAGCCCTCCGCTTTCACGCCGGAAAATGAACAGTCCCACCGGAACCTGATTCCGGAAAATCACCAGGACATCGGCCTGGGTTGGTATGGTTCCATTGAAATCGGGAAAAAAGGTTTTGATGTCTTTCTGATAAAAATCCAGCAGCCGTCTGACGACAATCTGATCGCCGGGAGGGAGTGGTTCAATGCTGAAAAAGTCGGACGTATTCCACATCTGCCAGATATAATAGGCATCGACAAGCACAATAAAGGCATTCAGTGCAAAAACAGGCCAGGCACCAATCAGGAGACCATAAGTGGAAAAAATGGCAGCTCCCGCCAGGTTGATCCAGCGGAGTTTCCACATGTTTTTCATCATCAGCGAAACGGCCACCAGTACCGAACCGGCATAGCCGTACCATTCAAGCCAGGACATATCAGCTTCTCCTGTAATCAAAACGTTCAGTGGCCAGTGCGGCCACGGCTGACCGCAAGGGTTCAATCATCACCGAAAACCAGCCGGGGACTTTTCCATCCATCCGTACCCTGCGCAACATCAGCAGTTTCATCAGTCCGCGTTTCCCTTCCAGCCACTCCAGAAAATGGGATTGTTCCTTCCAGGTAATCCGTGGTCCCGATTCGGGGATGTTCATCGACCATTTCAGCCCGCCCGATCCGACCGAAAGAGTGAAACCAATGACGGTCGGATTGGTGATCAGCACAGACAGCCGGTCGCCGGGTTTCAGCCGGGATTTTAACTGTTCGTTCCGGTTCAGTTGGTCGCAGGCCGACTCGAGCAGACTCAGCAGCTGTTCGGGATTTAATTCCTTCAGGCTATTGATCATGCCGGTCAGAAGGCAGGAATTTTGATGTTGAAGGTTTTCATCGGGGTCTGAAGATCGACCAGATAACTTTTTCCATCGGGATGAAACCGCACCCCGGTCAGATCCATTTTCATGAATCCCATGCCAGCCCTGAGTCCTTTAATTCCGGACAACGCCAGGGTTTCACCGTGTACCCGTGCAACCACCGACTCATCGGCTTCCAGTTCAAGTGCCATGCCGGCCACGGTGATGGGAACTTTCAGCGCCTTTTTCATTTTCAGATCCAGCTGGTCACCCGATTTCGAGGCTTTCGATATTCCGTCGGTCAGCCAGCGGATTCCATCGGGGAAGTGGTTTGCTGAAGGGGCGAGAAAGGATTGTATAGCCGGGGCATCCATTGCCTGCATACCCGGATCGGCCAGATGAGCAAATAAACGGTCAATAAATGTGGTCATGGTAACTTCTTCCGGTCGGTTTCTGTAAATTCACGGACTTCAAATATAGAAAAAATCGTATGTCAAAAGAGAAACAGGAAGGTAAAAAAGTCGTTCTGATTACCGGGGGTGCCTCCGATACCGGCAAGGTACTGGCCACCCGGCTGGCAGGGGAAGGACATCAGGTTATTATCACGGTCAGGGAACAGGCCCAGACGCATCGTCTGATCGAAGACAGGAAATCAAAGGGCACCGGGTTTCAGGTGGAAGTGCTTGATGTGACCAGTCCCACCAGCATTTCCGGTCTGATCGGAATTGTGACGGGTCAGTTTGGCCGCATCGATGTGCTGATCAATCAGATCGGATACGGACTGGCCGGACCGATTGAAGACACTTCGCCTGAAGAAGCACATACCCTGTTTGATCTGAATTTTATGGGAGTTCACCGGGTAATCCGGTCGGTGCTGCCGGTGATGCGTCAGCATCATGACGGACTGATCATCAACATGACCAGCGAATTCGGAAACCGGGGTATTCCCATGCTTGGATTTTATTGTGCTTCCAAATTTGCCCTCGAGGCCTACTCGGAAGCGCTGCTGGAGGAAGTGAAACCCCACAACATCCGGGTCTGTCTGGTTCAGCCGGCCATGGGAACCAGCACCCTTTCCAAAAAAATTGAATTGTCGGTTCAGTCGGTGTCTGAACATTCCCCTTATTATCACCGGACCACCGGCATGCTACGTCAATTGAGGATGAAATACCGGACCGAGGCCGAACCCGAACGGATTGCGGGGGTGATTGCCGGATTGATCGGCGAAGCAAAACCACGTTTCAGGAATCTGGTGGAATAAAAAAACCTCCGGCAGAATTCCACCGGAGGTTTAACTGTCAATTAAATCAAAAGGATCAGTCTTTGGCGCCTTCGGGAGCCGCTTCCTTTGTCTTCTTTGGTTTGGCCATGGTGAAGAGGAGGTTTCCATCCTTTCCATCGGCCTTTACCAGCACGCGTGATCCCTCGGGGAATTTGCCCATCAGAATTTCTTCTGCGAGCGGATCTTCCACATACTTCTGAAGGGCACGCCGAAGCGGACGGGCACCAAATTTCGGATCAAATCCCTTATCGGCCAGAAACTCCTTGGCCTTTTTATCCAGTTCCACTTCAATGCCAAGCTCGTGAATGCGTTTCAGCAGTTTGGTGACCGAAATATCGATGATTCTGATCATGTGTTCCTTCTCGAGCGGATGGAAGACAATCACATCATCCAGACGGTTCAGGAATTCGGGATTGAACACCTTTTTCAGCGCATCCTCAATGGTCGATTTCATGTTCTGATAGGACATGGCTGTTTCACGGCTGGATGGAGCAAATCCGATTCCCAGTCCCATGTTCTTGATATCCCGGGCCCCGATGTTCGAGGTCATGATAATGATCGTATTTCTGAAATCGACCCGGCGGCCGAGTCCATCGGTCAGAATCCCGTCATCAAGCACCTGAAGCAGGATGTTGAAAATATCCGGATGGGCTTTTTCAATTTCATCCAGCAGAATCACTGAATAGGGTTTGCGGCGAACCTTCTCGGTTAACTGTCCGCCTTCCTCGTAACCAACATAGCCCGGAGGGGCACCCACCAGCCGGCTGACCGAGAATTTTTCCATGTATTCCGACATGTCAATCCGGACGAGGGCTTCTTCAGAATCGAAAAGGAACCGGGCAAGGGCCTTGGCCATTTCGGTTTTACCCACACCGGTCGGACCGAGGAAAATAAAACTTCCGATGGGACGCATCGGGTCTTTCAGTCCGGCACGGGAACGTCGGATGGCGCGGGTCAGTTTTTCAACGGCTTCATCCTGGCCAATGATTTCGGCTTTCAGGAGATCCTGCATTTTAATCAGTTTCTCGGTTTCGCCCTGTGCGATTTTATGTACCGGAATACTGGTCATCATGCTGACCACTTCGGCCACATTCTGTTCAGATACCGTATAGAATTTCTCGGCCTGTTCCGATTCCCATTTGGCCTTCTCTGTTTCGAGTTCTTCCGTCAGTTTTTTCTCACGGTCACGAAGTCGGGCGGCTTCTTCAAAATTCTGGTTGCGGACCACCTGTGTCTTCTGCTGTTTCACTTCCTCGATTTTAGTTTCGAGTTCCAGAATGTGTTTCGGGACGGAAATGTTGGCCAGATGCACCCGGCTGCCGGCTTCATCCATCACATCGATGGCCTTATCTGGCAGGAACCGGTCGGTGATGTACCGGTCACTCAGTTTAACGGCCTGTCTGATGGCTTCCGGCGTGTACCGGACGTTGTGATGCTCTTCGTATTTATGCTTGATGTTGTTAAGGATCTGTTCGGTTTCCTCCGGTGTGGTCGGATCAATCATGATCTTCTGGAACCGGCGGTCAAGAGCGCCATCTTTTTCAATAAACTGACGGTATTCATCCAGCGTGGTGGCTCCGATGCAATGCAGTTCGCCGCGGGCCAGGGCTGGTTTAAAAATGTTCGAGGCATCGAGCGATCCAGAGGCACCGCCGGCACCCACGATCGTATGCAGCTCATCAATGAACAGGATGACTTCGCGGGCTTTTTCCAGCTCGTTCATGACCGCCTTCATGCGCTCTTCAAACTGGCCGCGGTATTTCGTTCCGGCAACCAGTGCAGCCAGATCGAGTGTGACCACGCGCTTGTCGAAAAGCACCCGGCTGACTTTTTTCTGAACAATGCGCAGAGCCAGTCCTTCGGCCACGGCGGTTTTTCCCACCCCGGGTTCACCGATCAGAACCGGATTGTTTTTCTTCCGCCGGGAAAGCACCTGGGCTACCCGTTCAATTTCCTTTTCACGTCCGATGATCGGATCCAGTTTATCTTCCTTGGCCAGTTTGGTCAGATCGCGGCCGAAACTGTCGAGTACCGGGGTTTTGCTTTTATCCATTTTTTTCTCGGAACCTGATGAACCAGAGGGTGATCCTTTTTCTGGGGGTGTTCCGGACTGCGCCGTAGCAGCCGGTGCCGATGCGGAGGAACTGCTCTTTCCGCTGATGATGTTGTCCAGTTCGCCACGGACCGCATCATATGACATGTTATACTGACTCAGAATCTGGGCGGCCACGTTTTCATCATCCCGCATCAGAGAGAGAAGCAGATGCTCGGTGCCAATGACATCCGACTTATACAATTTGGCTTCCAGATAGGTGATTTTCAGGACTTTTTCGGCTTGTTTGGTTAAGGGGATGTTGCCGATGGTGAGGGTCCCGGCCGAGGGCTTGACTGTGTCCTCGATGGACTTCTTCAGTTTGTACAGATCGACACCGAGATTCCGGATGATCTTAACCGCGATTCCTTCACCTTCCCGGATGATTCCCAGGAGCAGGTGCTCGGTTCCGATGTAATCATGACCCAACCGCAGCGCCTCTTCCCGTGAATACCGGATGACATCCTGAACCCGGTTTGAAAAGTTACCTTCCATAGTGTTCCATTTTTTCTTTTATAACAGGGGGAAAAGTAGATAAGTTTCGCAGGATTATCAAACCAGGGCGTTATCTGCAGTGAAAGGGACTTTTACCGCAGAGGGAGCAGAAAGGAGCAAAGACCGCAGAGATTCTTGTATTAAAAACAAGAAAACCTTTGCGTTCTTTGGGATGAACCCTTGACGCTCTCTGCGGTGAAGGAATTTTACCGCAGAGGGAGCAGAAAGGAGCAAAGACCGATGAGTTTTCTGTATTGAAAACCAAAAAACCTTTACGTTCTCCTGTTATTACCCTTGGCGCTCACCGCGGTGAAGGACTTTTACCGCAGAGGTAGCAGAAAGGAGCAAAGACCGCTGAGTTTTCTGTATTAAAAACAAGAAAACCTTTGCGTTCTCTTGTATTTAACCTTGGCGCCTCTGCGTTAAACGTATTAAAACGCAAAGACAGCAAAGGATTCGCAAAGGGCGCTGAGGTTCTTGTATTGAAAACCAAAATAACTTTGCGTTCTCCTGTATGGATTCTTTGCGGTCTCTGCGTTAAAATGAATTGAACATAGCGCCTTAGCGCCTTTTCGTCCATATTAAAACAGCTGCGTTTGTCGCACCTGTGACCCATTCCACACATGACTACATCAGGCAGTCATTCCGGTTTGCCCTTCGGTGACAATTTTTTACCTTTTCATTAGAAAACGATTAACAACCCGGAGGAATCATCATGAAATCAATGGTTACCATCTTTTTCCTTATCTCACTTGTGATGCCGCTGTCGGCCCAGACCGTCCATGAAGTCTTCGATGGGGAAAGCATTCAGGAATCCATCAATGCCGCTGCAGCCGGCGATACGATCAGGGTCGGGGAAGGGGTTTATACCGGGACCCTCACCCTGACGAAAAAACTTCACCTGGTTGGGGCAGGTGACCGCGACAGCATCCGGATCATGGCCTCAGGAACCGGCGTGTACTTTTCGTCGGGAAGCAACGGAAGCAGTCTGCGCGGCTTTACCATTACGTCATCGGGTGATCAGGGTGTTTATATCCATCACAACGGATCGGCCAATCCCTACCTGATCATGAATAACGTGATAAAAGATTGCAAGGAAGATGGATTCCTGTCGGGAAACTATTTCGACAATGTTTCCCTGTTTCCGACAGTGGTCCTGATTAACAATGTCTTTACCGGCAACCGGGTCGGACTCGATGCCAATGGAAATCCGGGACTCACATCGGCCCAGAATGTTTTTGTAGGAAACGATTCTATTGGTGTGGATCGGTTTAAAGGACTGTCCTCTGCAGATTCTATCCTGAACAATGGAAACGGAGATGGGTTCGGTATCAGAATTCTGGAAGGCGGAACTGTCATAGGTGCCGTGATTTCGGGAAATCAGGGTAACGGCGTTTACATCAACGATCCGAACGTGGCGACTATCCGTGCTAACCAGATATCGGGTAATTCGGGTCATGGCATTTTTACGAATGGTGGTGGAGATTATGCCTGGAAAATATCCAATAACCTCATAACCAATAATGGTGGAAATGGCCTTTTTCTGACGTATGATCAGGATTTTAACCGGATCTGTCTCACAGAAATATCAAACAATGTTTTTTATGGAAATACCGGTGCCGGCCTGTTGTTCGATGAAGTATATTTTGGCGGCGGGACGGTTGGTCATTCCGGTGACATTCTGGTGAATAACAACATCATTGCCAATAACACGGCCGGCGGAATCGACCGGGTGGTAAACAGTGACGTCTGGGCGGTCAACGATGTGAACCTGTTATATAACAATGTTTATAACAATGCCGGCGGAAATTATCTGAACGGTTTTTCGGCCGGTTACGGCAGTCTGGCCGCCGATCCGCAGTTTACCAATGCAGCCGGTGGTGATTTTTCGCTGAACTCCGGATCGCCCTGTATCAATGCCGGTCAGCCTTCCACCTCGTTTCTCGATCTCGATCTGACACGAAATGATCTGGGACTTTATGGCGGTTCCTGGAGTTTTGCGCAGTATTTCAACAATCCCGATGGTGCCCGCGTTCTTCGTCTGAAGCTCAGCAATCGGTTTGTCCGGCAGGGAGAAACCATCACCATCGATGCGGAAGGTCTGGCCCGGTAAGGGGAGGCTGAAATGAAAAATTTCTTACTGTTTTTCCTGCTTGCCGGGGTGGTTTCCTCGGCGGGCGGACAGGTGATTGAAGAGGCCGAATACTTCATCGGTTCCGATCCGGGCGAGGGGAATGGTATTTCTCTTCTGCTGAAGGATGGATTGGCTGATGGAAGTCTGGAAAGCCTTTCTGCCACGGTGGAAACCGGTGCTTTGTCAACCGGTCCTGCCGTTCTGTACATCCGTGTGAAAAAGTCGGATGGATCCTGGTCTGCGCCGGTTGGCCAGGTGATCATGATTAATTCTGCTCCGGATGTGGACCCATCGGCGTATCCGGTCCTGGCGTCGGCTGAAATCTTTTCCGGATCCGATCCCGGTGAAGGAAACGGAACGGCCCTGTCAGTTGCCTCGTCTTCCTATTCAATGGCAACAACCTCATTGGAAGCAGATGGTCTTCCAACGGGACCTTCGGTTCTGTCGGTGCGGTTTCAGAAGGCTGGCGGGGATTGGTCCGATCCGGTCCGGCAGGTGATTCTGGTGTCTGAGGCGTTAAAGGGGGCATCGGCCAATTATTCTGCCATTACTCAGGCGGAATATTTCATCGGAACCGATCCCGGCGAAGGATCGGGGCAGGCATTGTCTGCAAAAGATGAAGCGTTTTCACACCCGGCCGAAGCCGTTACCGCCAACCTGAGCACCACGGTTCTGTCTGCCGGATCTTACCGGTTGGGGCTCCGCGTGAAGAATGATCTCAATGACTGGTCAGAACCGCTGTATCAGGTGATGTCTGTATCCGATTCTACCGTGATTCCGATGGCCAACCGGTTAACACCGGTGACGGGGGCGGAGGTGTTTTCCGGGACCGATCCTGGTGAAGGAAGCGGAATGTCTCTGACGGAAACTATCACCATTCCGACCGGTGTATTCGCTTCCTTTTCCGGTTCGCTGGTGGTTCCCGATGCACCGACCGGTCTGATTCCGGTATCCGTGCGATTTAAGACCGGTGAAACCGATTGGGGAACGCCGGTCACGGTGGGTATGGCTGCCTATAAACCCACCGGCGATATTCTGGTGACGTGGGAAGATCCTGTAAGCCGCGATTCCCTGGCTCATGCGCTTAACTACCTCGGCCATCATTGGGATGAATTTGACCGGACGGGCCAGCCAACCTTGTCTCTTTCCGGATGGAAAACAATCATCTGGGATGAACGGGATTTTCTGACGGCCACCCAACGCGATTCCCTGGAATCGTTCCTGCTGAACAATACCGAATCCACACTGATTCTGTCGGGAGAGGATGTGGCAAGTTATCATGATCATGGACGCGCTTTTTCTGATTCCACGTTTTTACGGCAGACTCTGAAAGCCCGGCTGCGGTTTGAGGATGGCGGAACCGGAAAAGCAGCCCTGCCGGGCCGGTTGATTCATGATGGGTATGTGGATTCGGTGGAGGTCAATACCCCCGATGTCATCCGGCCGGTGTACGGAAGCCAGACCACCATTGCCTGGCAAACCCTCACCAAACCCGATTCGGCTTACGCCATCGCCTATGACGGGGCATACAACGTGTCATTTTCCACTTTTTCCTGGAGCGGATTCCGGACCGGACTGACCGGTCACCTCGACCGGATTCTTTCCTGGGTGACTGGCTCAGGCGGATCGCTTCCCGTTGAACTCACCTCCTTTACCGGATCCATGGACCGGAACGGCGTGACGTTGAACTGGACCACCGCCAGCGAGGTGAATAATTATGGGTGGGAAGTTCAGAGGTTTCTTCCGGACCCTGAGGGTCTCGAAGGGACAGGAAGAAACCTCTCAGAAACAGACCCTTCGAGAACCTCAGGGTCCGTTTCTGAATGGAAGACAATTGGATTTGTGGCTGGCAGCGGGACGACGAATTCTCCGAAGTCGTATTCTTTCCAATCACTAATCGCCACTCACAAATCACTTTTCCGTCTGAAACAACTCGATCTGGATGGATCTGTTTCTTACAGCGGGATTCTGGAATTGGAAGCGCCGATGCCCGACCGGTTTATGGTGCACCAGAATTACCCGAATCCGTTTAATCCCAGCACCACGATTCCTGTGGATGTGCCGACAGCCGGCAAATTAACCCTCCAGGTGTTTAATCTGCTGGGCCAGCAGGTGTTTGCTGAATCGCAGGACCTTCCTTCCGGTGGATTTACCAAGCTGGTCTGGAATGCCTCATCGGGGCAAAACGGGTCGGTGGCTTCTGGGTTGTATTTCTACCGGATTCACTTCCGGAGTCAGGCAGGAACCACTCACCAGTCGGGTGGATCAATGGTGCTGATGAAATAGTCATCAGTTCTGGTTTTGCAATAAGTTCAAAGGGGCTTTTCCGTGTGGAAGAGCCCCTTTTTTCTTCAGGAGGAATTTTGGTGGGAAACCATGACGACGGATAAAAGCTGGCTTCAATGGTAAGTCTTAACAACTCCTCCTCTTCTGGTTAAATGAAATAAAAACGCTTCTATGATGATAAGCAGGTATTGACAAAATGAGTTGATTTGGCGTACCTTTGCATTCCATTCCGCGATAGCTCAATGGTGGAGTCCGGCAAAGGCCGGATTAATCATGGGGTTGTAGCTGATAAGAAAACATTCCGCGATAGCTCAATGGTGGAGCACATGACTGTTAATCATGGGGTTGTAGGTTCGAGTCCTACTCGCGGAGCAAAGAAAGTCCGGTAAAACCGGACTTTTTTGTTTTATCCCGATGTACTTCACCTATGTTTTATATTCTGAATCCGCTGACCGGATCTATGTTGGTTATTCCCACGATCCGGAAAAGCGGTTGTGGTATCACAACGAAGGGTTGGCGTTTGCTACCAAACCCTACCGACCCTGGATTTTGATCTATTCGAAGCCATTCGCAGAAAGATCTCAGGCCATGCGACATGAAAAGGAACTCAAAACCCATTCTGGCAGGACCTGGATACGGGATCACCTGCTCAAAGATGGAGTCCGGCAAAGGCCGGATTAATCATGGGGTTGTAGCTGATAAGAAAACATTCCGCGATAGCTCAATGGTGGAGTCCGGCAGAGGCCGGATTAATCATGGGGTTGTCCGGCTTCAGACGGACTCGCGGAGCAAAGAAAGTCCGGTAAAACCGGACTTTTTTGTTTTATCCCGATGTACTTCACCTACGTTTTATATTCCGAATCCTTCAACCGGATATATGTTGGTTTTTCCCATGATCCGGCAAAGCGGTTGTGGTATCACAACGAGGGCTTGGCCTCAATGAACTCTTCCCTTTGTGTCCTCGGTCGGAAAATCGTTCTCCCACGAAACGAGACAACTCTCTCTTCCCGTTCAAAAAACATCCCTGTTCATTTATATTGAACAGCAACTTTCCGCAAAACCACCCGGCTGGAAAATAAAAAAGGTGGCTGAACCACCTTTTTTATGCAGGAACCGCTTGTGAAGGCCGTTCCCTTCATAGCGTCTTCAACCAACGATGGCCGAACGGTGCAGTTGATATCTCGCTGCCCGCTTATAAAGTACCTGTTCTATCTGAATGTTGCAAGAACAACAGGGAATTGTTCCAACCAACCCATAAACGCAATCAGGCGACCGAAGTCGCCTGATTGCAGATGCCGGTCTCGTCAGGTCCGGGTTTTTCCACTCACCACTCACCTATTTCAACAGGAGCATTTTCCGTGTCAGGGAACTTCCGTTAATCGCCAGTTTGTAGAAATACACACCAGAGGAAAGTCCTGTTGCGGAAAAGGTGGCCGAGTAGGTTCCGGCGGGTTTCTTTTCATCAACCAGAACGGAAATTTCACGACCCAGTGCATCGAACACCATCAGACGAACCGCTCCGCTGACCGGAACGTGGTAACGGATCACCGTGGCCGGATTAAACGGATTCGGGTAATTCTGGTCGAGAGTAGCCACAGAGGGAATTTCAATGCCATTTCCTTCCACACTCACAAAACTGACGGTATCACCCAAGACCTTCAGGTCATCGAAATAAATACCGCTGTTGGTGCCGCTGCCAACCCCATCCGATACGAAACGGAACCGGATCTGAACCGTGGGCTGCCCGGCTGCTTCGGGTGCGAAAATGGTGTAGGGTAAAAAGTTGGTCCAGAAGGAGGAAGAACCACCGGCAAACTTGAATTTTGGAATCCAGCCATTCCCTGTGTTGATTTCTGCATAACAGGTATCACCGGACCCAAACCGGAAGGCCGATTGAATGGTAAAGGCCGGATTGTCATACCCGGTAAAATCGAAGGAACCTGAATAGGTGGCCGTTGACACATCATTGGAGGTGTAATTGTTGCCTTTGTTGTTGTGAATGGCCTGATCTCCCGAGAGGCGCCGCTTGGTCGAATATCCGAACTTACCATCGAACAGCCAGTATCCCGGAACTTCCATGTCATCCACATCGGCTTTGCCAGTCATGAAGGATAAATCAGAAGAGGCCGGGTGCCTGACCATGTTTCCGGCATTGGATTGGTCGCGGGCGGTGAAGTAATAGGAAATCAGGGTATTTGCCTTCACTGGTCCGGGAATGGAAATCGACCCGCTGAACAAACTACGGGCAGCATCGGAGAGGGTGAGAGAGCTGGAATCGCTGACACCGGTGCTTGTGTAATAATGAACGAAGACAGAGGACTCATCGATTCCCGATTCATCATCCACGGTGAATTCGACCGGGTAGGTTCCCGATTTTTCCATGGTATTGGGCCATTCGGATGAACTGATGGCTACCGGTTTGGTTACATCGGTTTTGACATTGTACTGGTAAACCTGATAAGGTGACAACGATCCATCTTCGAAACGGCTGATGAAAAAATACAGGACGGAGTTACCCAGTCCGACGGCCGGAAGGGACGCGGAAAACCTGCCATCTGCAAACGTCATGGGCAGTTTAGTCAGATTCAGATCGGGGGAGGTTCCGGTGGTGAAAGCCTGATAATACAGGTCAACGGAAGACACCGGTTTTTTACCGGAAACCGACACAGAAACCAGCCGTTCTTCCTGTTCGTCTTCGGTGTTTTTTAACGGAATAAAGGAATCGACCGAGTATCCATATAACCAGTTTGAAATACGCGCCGTTAACAGATTGGCAGATACGGAATCAGACACTGCTTCGAGGCCGCCGAACGGGAGGTATACCACTCTGGCATTCCCGGTTTCATACCGGGTTCCTGCAATTTGTCCGTTGCCATATTTCAGAAAGGCCACGCTTCCTTCCTTCAGGGTCACAAAGTCGGGATATTGGGTGGAAGATCCTAAACCGGGCATTTCAATGGAACTTTCCACGCCATCACTGAGCAGATCGCTGTCAACACCCTTAATGGTGGTTTCGTTGTTATCGTCACCTCCGTACACCACCTTCATATAGGATTCAAACCACGTTTTTGATGCTCCGCCCGATTCGGTATAGGTAGTACCGGTCGGATCGGCCATGTCCCATCCGACATCCTGTCCGGACAGATAGATGCGGCCACCAGCCTCAATATATCCTGAGATCGCATTCTGATTGGCTTCTGTCAGCGATGGAAAGGTCCAGCCCATGGGCCAGAAGACCATTGCATATTTCTTAAGGATATCTGCGGTAATATTGTCCACCGATCCATTCCAGACATCATACGAGAGCCCTGCCTGATCCATCAGTTCCAGGTAGTTGTTTGTATAATCCACATCTGCATGAAAATCGGGGACCAGAAGTGCATTGGGTTCAATGGCCAGTCGTCCGGGGAATGTCTGGCTGAATCCGTTATCGTCTGAAATGGTTAGCTCATACCCAATGACCATCGGGATTCCATTTTCATCGACAGATAAGGGGAATTCAACCGAGAAGGTAGATTCAACCGAGTCGAGAACGCTTGCAACCGGTCCCGTGACATCTGTATTGTTGCTGACGGTCAAGGGCCAGTTTCCTGCGTCGGTGGTCAGGGTCGCTGTTAAATTTTCTGCACCACCCCATTCGTTCTGGAAATCAAAAATCAGGGAGGCGGTTTCTCCCAGGTTCAGGATTCCATTCTCATTGCCACCATCTTCTACCAAGACGGATTCGAGACGTAAAGATGGTTTTGCAGGAGAAAGACCGGTTTCGGTGAGTGCACGGAGTGCATTGATCCGTCCAGCCCCGAGTTTTCCTGCATAAGTCGGGTTTAAAGCATAAATATCATCGGAAGTCTGGCGGATCCGTTCGAACAAATCAATAACCGAAATTTCAGGATTCTGTGATTTGATCAGAGCAGCCAGGGAAGCCACAAAGGGAGAGGCCATGGAGGTTCCCTGAAAATACTCGTATTTTTTTCCCGAGTACAAGGTAGAGGGATAAACAACGGTACTGAGGAAGCCATTTGAACTTGCTGTAAGCTGTTCGCCGCCGGGGGCCGAAATTTTAACCCAGGTTCCATAAGTGGAATAGTAGGTTTTCAGGTCGTTTCTGTTTACCGCAGCAACGGTAAGTACCCAGGGTTTCAATTCCATTTCAGAAGCGAATTCATCATTTGCATTACCGGCAGAGGAGACAACCAATGTTCCTTTCCGGGTCGCATACAGGGACGCATCGGTAATAAACTGTCCGCTGTTGCCGAAACTGAGGTTTATGACATCGGCCCCCATATCGGCAGCATAAATAAATGCCCGGCCCATGTTGTATGAATTTCCGATGCCATCGCCACTGGTTGTATGGTAACCAATCCGGCAGGGAAGCACTTTTACTCCCCAGGAAAGAGAAGCAATACCAATTCCGTTGTTGGTCATGCCGGCGCTGATACCCGCCACGTGGGTACCATGTCCGTTGAAGTCCATTGGGTTATTATCCTCGACTGATGCATCCTCGCCGGGAGCAGGGGGTGAATCCGTAAAACTCGAGGAAATAAAATCCCATCCTCTGAAATCATCGATAAATCCGTTGGCATCATCATCCACACCATTGGACTGTTTTTCTCCTCCCTTTCCATCCGGACCATATTCACCCTGATTGATGTAGACAGAGGAGACAAGGTCCTCGTGATCCCAATCGACGCCTGTGTCGACAACCGCAACCACTACCGAGGTATCTCCCGTCTGAAGATCCCATGCCTGAAAGGCTTTTACCTGGCCAAGCGGGTGAATAGAAGCCAGTAATTCATCATCCGGAGTTGCCATCGGCGATGCCGGTTTGTTTCCTTTTTCGGGTGTTTCCAGCCGATCATGTGAAAAATACCGGACGAGCTCGGCGTATTCGATATCAGTCCGCCGGGTAAGCTGGCTGACGGCCCGGTCTGCATCGGTGATTGTTTGGTAATTGAGCACATACACCCTGTTTAGTCCGATCTCGTCGGCAATGGGGTTGCTCTTCTCCATTAAAGCACTGGATTGAATGGCGCCGGTGGCCTTCATCACAGTGTTCAGGCTGCTTTCCGCACGGTAGGCGCGGATGCCGGATTCCCTGAACTTGACGATAACCTGGTTAGCGGGTGTTCCGGATGGACCCTTGCCATTTTCTGCGGCCACTACGGACAGGGCAGTAAACAGAAGCAAAAACGTTCCAGTCAGGCGAAATTTCATGAAGCCTTACCTTTCTTTAGATTAATAACCATGTACAGTCAGGGATCTTTTGATGGCCTGTTGGTCTGTACGATGCAGAGGATAAACTTAAATTCTTACTGCAATGGAGATGCAATAATAAACTGACTAAGCCGCGGCCGCAATTTTCTGCGAAAACGACAAGGTAAATTGAGTTGCGGCTTAAGATATTTAAGTTGGAAGCGTTTTTCGTTGAAAGCGAAGCGGTTGGATACTGAAATGGATCGACCATTATTTAACCAGAAACGGTGATTGACTAAACAAATCAAAGTTTACTGGAGTCAAATGTGTAGCCAAAACTCGCATCAGCGGACTCCTGGTTCCAATAAAAAAGGTGGCTGAGCCACCTTTTTTATATGCAGGAACCACTTTTGAAGGCCGTTCCTTTCATCGCGTTCGGGTTCAACGATTGCCGAACGATGCCATTGATATCTTGCTGCTTGGGTGTAATGTACCCGATTATTCTCTGATTTTCACAGATGAATGGAAGTGGTTAATTCGTTCTTTGACCGGAACACAGGGAAGTGCCCGGTCAGGGTCTGAGAACATTGAAGTAAACCGTATCAGCAATTACCGACCCGAACACCCCGATTCCATCCCCTTCAATGGCCATCCGTGGCTCCACAAAATTGCCATCAAAATCCTGTACATCTTTATGAGTGAGAAAGTAATTTTTGGCGTTCACATCCATGGCGTACATAATGATCCGGTACCGGCCATAAAACTGGAAGTAAAACCATTCCAGGTCCCGTTTCTGAAGACCTGATCCGGGCACATTTAAAATGGCATCAGACTGATATTTCCGGAAATTCAGATCCTCTCTGACTTTGGATGAATCTTTCTCCGCAATATCCTCATACCGGTTTACCGGTGAATAGATGAATGAACGGATGCTGGCATCCTGAGCGGTGATGCTAAGGGCGTAAAAATCGATTCCGGAAGAGGGGGAAAACGGAATTGAGAAAACGGAATCAGTTCCATCCGGAGACTGTGCGCTGTAAGATAGGTGATTCGTCGGAATGACGGAATCCAGAATAGAGAAACCAGCGGAGGGTGTGGTGGTTGAGGCCGAGGCGGTCACCGGTTTACCATCGATGACTGCCGATACGGTTAACTGGTAGGAGGTTGCATGGTCGGTCACAAAATCGGTTCCGGCATACCGGTAAGACATCGTTAACGGATCATACGTCAGGTTGATCTGCCGGTTATCGGTCTGACGGGTGATCAGGACCATGGCAGCGGGCAAGGAAACCGATGTCAGGTCGATGGGTTTATTGAGAGGAAAGTTTCGGGAAATCCGGATGTTTGAAGGTGTCTGTCCCGGAATTAAATAACCCTCGACAACAATTTTTGGATCATAGTCCGAAGAATCCAGATCCAGTTCTGCCTCTCCGCATGAAATGAAAAAACCGGCGAAAAGGATGGATAAAAGAAAAGTGGTGGTTTTCATTGTTTGCTCCATTAAAAAGTGATGGTTAACCCAACGGTGGGTAAAAAAGGAAACATGTTAACGGCTGTATATTTAGGCTTAATGGTATCAGGCGATTTGGAATCATCTTCATAATTCACAAACCAGATATTCTGCCGGCCGCCGAGATTGTAGATCTGGATGTAAGGCGCCAGTGTGAATCTCTCGTATTTCCTTTCCCAGATGAGGCTCAGATCGGCACGGATGTAGGCTGGTAACCGGTAAGCGTTTATTTCGCCGGGATACAAGGAGAATCCGATATTCCCGCCACCATCACTCAATCCGTCATCGCCGGAATCGGGTAAATCACCGCTCAGATAAGCAGAGCCCGGAGTGGTGATCGGCTGGCCGGTGGAATAGACGAGGTTAAACCCTAGCAACCATTTGCTGTTACCGGCTTCATATTGCCTACCCCACAGTGGGGCCCACCATTTTCCGGGTTCTGTATTCAGCACCAGATTGACGGTGTGACTTCGGTCGTGACGCGGATTAAATGGTTCATTCCGGTTGATATTCTTAAATTTCCAGTCGGTGGAAGACCATGAATAGGCCAACCAACCGGTAACCATACCCCCATCCTTTTTCAGAAACAGTTCAATACCCCGGGTATTGCCATCACCCGTGTCGAACAAATTTCTGGTATTCCGGTACCAGGTTTTTCCATTTTCGGTTCGTCCGTCACCCTGAATATCGGTCACCACAAATTTCTTGAAGGAATTCAGATTCGTGTAGGTTTTATAAAATGTTTCTGCCTGAAAGGTGAATCCATAATCCAGTGCACGTTCATAGGCAAAAACGGTATGAACGGATGTGGATGGTTTGATGTTTGAATCGGAAGTGATCCAGATATCGCCGATGAAAAATCGGGGAATCCGGTGCAGATACTGACGGTACACACCCCCGGCCAGTTTTACCGATTGAACTGCATCGAATTGGTATTTAACGCTGTACCGCGGCGATACATCCACAAAATCCTGCTCAGCGGCAAACCGGTCCAGACGCAAGCCTCCTTCCACCACCCACTCATCTGCCGGTTTCCAGGAGGCCTGAGAATACACAGACTGATGCACCCGGTCCCGATCGATGTCGATCAATCCATCCTGAAATTCGTGTGTGTACCGTGGTTTCATCCATTTATTTTCGAAGCCAAACAGTAAATTCCAGTTGGCATTCACTGCCCATTCCAGATTACCCTTCAGTGTCAGGTCATTCATCTCATTGGTTTCTGCTACTTTGATCTGCTTCAGTCGGAAATCGGAATCGAACCGGCTGGCTGTTATCCAGAAATTGGCAAAAATGGATGAGTTGAATAAAGTCAGCCATTTCACGGAAGCTGTTTTATTTCCCCATTCGTAATTAACACCGTCTGAGGATTGAGATTCCGGATTGAAACTGATATCCAGAAAATCACGGCCTGAAAACCAGGACACGGTCAGTTTATTCGTTTCATTGATTTCGGCAAACAGTTTCAGATTTCCGTCATAGAAATAATAATCGGGAACCTTGTTCTTCAGGCTTTTCAGTTTCGCAAGCGTAACATCAAAATAGGTGCGCCTGAAGGATCCAGACATGCTACCCCAGTTTCCGAGCGGGGTCTGAAGTGTGGTCTTGGCAGCCAGCAAACTGATTGTGGTGGTTCCGGTCAATTTGGAACGGTTGCCATCCAGATGGGTGATATCCAGAACCGAGGAAAGCCGTCCGCCATACTGAGCGCCGAATCCGCCCTTGGAAAGGGTGACGGTTTTGATGGCATCGGTGTTGAACGTCGAAAAAAGGCCGAAGGCATGTTCCGGGTTGTACACATCGGCTCCATCAATCATATACAGATTCTGGTCGGGTGTCCCACCGCGAACATAAACCTGAGAAGAAAAATCGGAAGCCGATACAATACCAGGTAATGTTTGCAGAGAACGCATCAGGTCTGATTCCACAACGGCTGGAAGCTGCTTGATTTCCAGCCCGGTAAGCTCAAGGTTCGATACGGGTTTTTCAAACAATTTCCGGCCGGCATCGATGGAATCTGCCGTGACCAGTACTTCCTCCATGACAATTCCTTCCAGATCAAGCCGGATGGTAACCCGGTTTGGAACTCCGCTACGGACCGTAACCGGCACTTTTGCCGCTTTATAACCAAGAAAACGGACATACAAGGTGACCTGCTCTTCGGGTAAACCAGCCAGGGAAAAGAATCCAGATGAATTGGTGGTGGTTCCTTTGGTTGTACCCATGATCAGGACCGAAGCGCTGACCAGGGCCTCTCCGGTTCCGGCATCATAGACAAATCCTGAAATGGTCCCCTGCCCGGGTGCCTGGGCCTGGCTGGTCGCCCCATGGAATGCCAAAAACAGGATCAGAAAAAATGAACGCATGTGAAGTCTCCGATTAAATGTTCAGGTGCAAAATTGGCAACACCAACCGTGTCTTACGATGGTTTTCCGGTGGAGTGGTGGTTAGTCTGGCTGAACTGTCGGAAAAACCGGTTGAAGTGTAAATTTCCCATTGTTCCCGATCGGAATGCCCGCGATTTACAATTCAGCAGGTCATTTTAACACTCCGGCTGATATTTCCGGTCATGGGTTGGACCGCGTTGTATCTTTGAACCAGAATACCGTCACAAGCCATGACCTTTACCGCATTCATCTTACTCTTTCAGATTTTTTTACCGGGAAGCAGCCCGGGTCACTCCGGATCCATTGTGGAATTGGGTGACAGCCTCGTGCGGGCAACTCTTGACTGGCCGGATCAATCACCCGAAGGCGGGTTTGTTTTCACCGCACCCGATGGCAGGCTGACTCAAACGTGGGTAAATGAGCTCACCGATCTTGAAGCGGTCAAACGCAATAAACAGCTGTTTCTCATGATCCGGTGGCCGGATATAAAGGCCAATAAACCTGTGCTGTATCTGGAAGGAATCCTTTCCGGATTTTCCATTTATCAAAACAACCGGCTCATCTATCCGGATAGTTTGCTGCAAAAACCGGAAACCATCCGGTATAACCAGTTTCATATCATTCCAGTTGATACAACCGTAAAACCCATCCGGCTATTTCTGCGGCTGAATTTCGATCACATTCTCGAGCTGGGATCCTCCCGGAAATTATTGGCGGGCGATCAGACGGATATTCTTGAACACACAATCCGTTACCAGCAGGACAGTTTGGTTATGGCCATTGCCAATCTGCTGATGGGTTTCACTCTTCTCATTCTCGCAAACATTATTCTGCTCTCCTTTTTAAAATTCCCACGTTCCATCCGGAAAATTCTGGTTCCCTTTGCCTGGCTCTTCCTTGTTGCCGCAGTGGATTATCTCTTTACGGCCAACTATGCGTTTATGCCTGTCAGTCCCATCGATTTTCACCCGGTGGTTTATGCAGTGGTTCCATTGACGATCATTTATCTGCTGCCGGTCTTTTATCTGATTTTCTTCATCCGGTTGTACCATGCAGGCTGGAAACAGATTCTCTGGTGGATGGTGGGTGCGCATCTGATACTCATGCTGGTTACCGCTGTGACGCTCATCGATCCCACCGATTTTATTTCCATTCCCATATTAATCAGTGAATTGTTCATAGTTCTCGATTTCATTTTCCTGCTGATAATCCTCTGGCAATACCGCCGATCGGGATCCGGCATCATTCTCACCGGCATTTCCTTTCTCATCACCTTCATTCTGGTGATTCTGGATCTGAGTGCTATGACGGGTTCTCAGATGGAAAATTTCAGTCTGTACGGTATTGGATTTCTGCTGATTGCAGCCTCCTACGCCTTTCAGGTGGGACAGGAATATTTTCGTACGCACCAGATCGTGGAAACCGTTCAGCTGGAATTGGAAAGTCAGAAGGCGCGGCTTTCTTCTTTGCAGGAGACCAACATGCGTATTCAGGTGGATGCGCTGAAATCGCAGATCAATCCTCACTTCCTCTTTAATTCTTTCAGCACACTGCTGGGACTCATTGAAGAGAAATCTGAAAAAGCTGGACCCTTCGTTCAGGAACTCTCCAATGTGTACCGGTATATTCTGCTTAGCAAGGATAAAAATCTGACGGAGTTGAAAAGTGAACTGGAATTTCTGGATGCGTACACCTACCTGCTGAAACAACGGCATCAGGATGGATTGCATGTTGAGGTAGATGTCCCGGAGGCAGCCCGGGACTTAAAACTGCCCGTACTGACGCTGCAATTACTGGTTGAAAATGCCACGAAACACAACATTATTTCCGTGAAAAAACCCCTGATTATTCAGATAGTCTGGCAATCGCCCGGATTTCTTTCTGTGAGGAACAATCTCCAGCGAAAACCGGTGATGACGCTCTCCACCGGTATGGGACTGACGAACATCAGGGAACGTTACCGCTTTTTCACAGAATTGCCTGTGGAAATTCACGAAACAAGTGACCGTTTTACTGTTACGCTTCCGCTTTTACCTGCAGAGACCCCGTCATGAATATTCTGATTGTGGAAGATGAATCTGCCAGTGCCGCACGGCTAACCCGTCTGCTGAAATCCATTGATCCGGAATTGACAATTCTGGCCGTGCTTGAAAGCGTGGAGGACAGTGTGCAATGGGTAACGGAACACGGTCAGCCAGATCTTTTCTTTCTGGATATTCAGTTAGCCGATGGTCTTTCCTTTGAACTGTTCGATTACTGTGAAATAACCGCCCCGGTTATTTTTACCACCGCTTTTGATGAATACATCCTTGATGCATTCCGGGTCACCAGCATCGATTATCTGATGAAACCCATTGAACGGCGCGATCTGGAACGAGCGCTGGATAAATGGCGGAAACTGGAGGAAACAGCCGTCAGCAGGCATGCTCAGCGGATTTTAACCCTTCAGCAACATCAGGCAGAAACCAAAACCCGATATAAAACCCGCTTTCTGGTAAAAAAGGGCATTCAGAGTGTCTCTCTTCCTGTTCAGGATATCGCCGGAGCGGTTATTAAAAATCAGGTGGTTTTTCTCATCAATCGTGCTGGTAAACGGTTTCTCTCCGATCTCACTCTCGATCAGTTCGAATCGCTGGTAAATCCGGCCGATTTCTTCAGGATAAACCGGCAGGTGATTCTCCGGTCCGATTCCGTTCTTTCCATGGAACCTTACTTCAACAGCCGCCTCATTTTGAAGCTGATCCCCGGTTTCGAGGAAGACCCCATCGTTGCCAGGGAGCGGGTTGCTGCTTTTAAATCCTGGCTGGATGGGTAGGCGGAATTACAAGCAGGCTAAAATTCCTGAGAGATTTTCCAGTAAGCCATTTATTGCCAACTTGTTAAAGGTTACTACGCTCCATCCAGCCATTTAAACAAAAGCCGGCCTCCGAACCCCACCACCACCGGACATCCGATCACCAATGGCAGCTTTAACGGGTCGATAGGGAGGGGAAGACACTTGACTTCCCATTACCCTCAAGTCGGTTTCACAATGGTAAAAGGGGTTGATTTCCTTTGGGTTTTTATTTCCACCTTACCTGCTGAAAATATTTATCGACACGTCTTGACAACTATTGACAATCATGCAGAATTCTTCTAACTTCAGCCCTTTCGGAAAAAGTGCCTGATTGCCTTAAATAAAAAGGCAAAATCGGGTAAGTCCGAAAAAAATGACGGTTTAGCTCAATTTATAGAATGGAAGAAAAGAGTGGAACCGTTTCTGAGGTTAAAAAATAAGGAGAACGTATCTGCATGACTGTTCGTTTAAGCATGGCTCTGGCAGCGGTTGGAGTTGCTGCCACTTTACAGGCTCAGGATCTTCGGGTAACCGATCGGTCCGTTGAATCAGTAGCCTCCCTCGATGTTGATCATCAGGGTCAGGTTGTCTATATAAAACCACTCGCTTCCTGGGCAAAAGCCAGCGGAGAAGAACTGGCTTCGGCACTGAAGTCGGTTTACGGAGTTGAGGCTGAACTGGAACCGGTAATGGTTCTTTCCGAGGGCATGAAGACCCACACCCGTGTTCGTCAGATGGTGGGTGGAATTCCGGTTGAAGGGGCCGAACTGATTATTCATCGTGACCGGCACTCAGCCATTACCGGTGTGACCGGATCTCTTCATAAAGTGGAACACTACACCGGCGCTTTGCTCGACCCCGCCGATGCGGTCACCCGCGCACTTTCCTCCTTCAGCCAGACGACTCCCTGGTCCTGGTTAAATGAAGATGAGGAAGCCCTTCTGAAAGAAGTAACCGGAAATCCGGCTGCCACCTACACCCCTACTGCCTCACTGGTTTATGCACCGGTGGATGGCGACCCTGTGAACGGATTCCGGCCTGCCTATAAACTGACCCTTCAGTCCGGGGCTGATCAGCCTGCCCGTTGGGTGGTTTTTGTTGATGCACAGACGGGTGCCATTCTGAACAAGTACAACTCATTACATACCACCGCCGCCGTCGGAACAGGAACCTCGCTTTACAGCGGCACGGTCTCTATCAATACCGACCTGGTCAGCGGTACCTATTATATGCGTGATCTGTCGCGGAAGGTTGAAACCTATGATATGAAGAACAAAACTTCATACACAGGCGTGACTTTGTTCACCGATACCGATAACACCTGGAATACCACCACCCAGAAAGCCGGTGTGGATGCTCACTACGGGGCAGCCAAAACCTGGGATTACTATAAACTGGTTCACGGACGCAATTCCTATGACAATCTGGGAACCACCATCAAGTCCTACGTTCACTATTCCACCAATTATAACAATGCCTACTGGAATGGCTCGGTAATGACGTATGGGGATGGAGATGGCACCACTTTCACTCCGCTGGTCACGCTGGATGTGGCCGGCCATGAAATCACTCATGCGGTCACCGAAAAAACGGCCAATCTGGCTTATCAGAATGAATCGGGCGCACTGAACGAGGCCTTTTCTGATATTTTCGGCGCAGCCATCGAGTTCTATGCAAAAGGGGCTTCAGGAAACTGGCTGATCGGTGAGGCCTGCTATACACCGGCCACCAGCGGTGATGCACTGCGTTCCATGAGCAATCCGAATGCAGAAGGACAGCCCGATACCTATCAGGGAACCTACTGGTACACCGGAACCGGTGACAACGGAGGGGTTCACTACAATTCGGGCGTGGCCAATTTCTGGTTCTATCTGTTGTCGGTTGGCGGCAGCGGAACCAATGACAAAGGAACTGCCTATTCGGTAACCGGTATCGGAATTACAAAGGCAGAAAAGATTGCTTACCGTGCGTTGTCGGTTTATATGACCTCAAGCACCAATTATGCCGGAGCCCGCACCGCCACCCTGAATGCGGCCACCGACCTGTATGGATCTGCCTCTGCCGAATATACTCAGGTTGCCAATGCCTGGGCGGCTGTTGGAGTTGGCACCTCGGGCGGCGGAACCCCTCCTCCCACCAGTTGGAACGCCTACACGGAAGTGGAATCGAATGGAACCACCGCCTCGGCCAATACCCTTCCGGCCACTCCCGTTAAGGTTACTGCCAAAATCGGATCCACCACCGATAACGATTACTTCAAATCCAGCATCAAGGCTGCCAGTTCGATGACCATCAAGCTGATTCCGCCTTCAACAAAGGATTATGACCTGTATATTCTGAACAGCAGCGGTACCCAGATTGCCAAATCGGAAAACGGAACCGGTGCAGCCGAAACCCTTACTATTAAGAATTCCGGTACGACCGCAGCAACCGTTTACATCCGGGTTAAGGGATACAACAGCGCCTATTCCACCACGCTGAATTACACCGTTGAGGTATCTCAGGCTGCCTCGGTTGCCGGAATCGCCGGTAACGGAGTGGAAGGACAGGGAACGCTGTCTGAACGCTTCGAACTGCTGGGCAACTATCCGAATCCGTTCAACCCATCCACCACGATCCGCTTTGTTGCTCCCGAAAAAGCACTGGCCACCATCCGCGTGTATAACCTGCTTGGTCAGGAAGTGGCTGTGGCGTTGAATGAAGTGGTGGAAGCCGGAACAGTGAATGCCACCTTCAATGCGGCCGGATTGCCTTCCGGAACCTATCTGTACCGGGTTACCATGGGCCAGCAAACCCAGTCGGGTAAACTGACCCTGATGAAATAACCGGTTCCTTTTCAGTTATCTGCAAAGCCATCTCCTGATTCGGGGATGGCTTTGTTGTTTACAGGCTTCCACCGATCTTTAGCCGATGATCATTCCCGGATTTCCCAATGTTCCGTTTCCAGATCTGAAGCGGCGGCTCCTTTCCCGTGGTGACTTTCTCTTGCAGGCTGGCAGCCTTCAGCGGTCTTTGTGGCTTGTTCATTCAGGGATTATCCGCCATTTTCATGTGATCAACGGACAGGAAATCACCCGGTGGATTGCGCTCCCCGGTTCCTTTACCACCAGCCTGAGGACCTTTTTTTACGGATGGCCGGCTGATGAGTCGCTCGAAGTTATTGCCGATGCCGATGTGTCAGAACTTACCCATGAGGGTTGGTCCGCCTGGGTGGACAAACACCCGGTGGTGAAGGATTATTTGATCGATGTGCTTCTGAAGGATTGTATCGGGTACGAAGACCGGATCGCCGGACTGATCGGGAAATCAGCCACTGAACGATACCTTTCCCTCATGGAACAACACCCGGATTGGATCCGGCAGGTACCTCTGGAATACCTTGCCCAGCTCATCGGCACCACCCCGCGTCATCTGAGCCGGATCCGGCGGGAACTGGTCAGGAACCGGCGGTAAGTTCGTCTGTCTGGTCAGAGCTGTCAGGCATCCTCACCAAAGTGAAGACTCCATCCGATCGGTGACTCTCATATCTGGTTTATTTCTTCGGATACAGATCATCCCCGTTCCGGTGGCCTGGTTTCCGGCTGAACAGCGTTGAAAGCACCGTGCTCCGACCGGCTAAGGTGGGCAATCCATTTCCGTTTTTATCCGTTTTCATTATCAGAAAATCCGAGGTCGGATGTCTGAAATTGGAGTGAGTGGTTCCTGAGAGATACAATCCGCCCGAAGCGGTTCTGATAATCCGTCCGATACGGCCGGGTACCAATTCCTTCTCCCACAAAAGGGATCCGGTATAGGAAAAAACGGCCAGATAGCATTGACCATTCCTCGACCCGCCCACCATGATTCCATTGCCGAACCAGTCCATGAAGGAGGCCAGTTCAGTGCCGGCCGGTGCCATATAGGACCAGTTTTTAGTGCCAGTGGCAGAGGTTTTAAGCAGGCCGCTTTTCCCGTTTGACAGGTAGGGAATCAGCAGTCCGTTCTCACCGGAAAGAATGGCAGGCCGTCTGAGTAAGAGCGAATCAGGGAATTCCACCTGCGATTGAACTGAACCGGACCAGGAAAGAAAGATGAGGTGATGGGAGGCGGTCCCGATCAGAACATGATCGGTTCGCATGGAGAGGTAACAGGATCCTGCGTTCACCATGGGAAACTGGACGGACCATTGAACCGCACCGGACCCATCCACTTTTAAAATGGCTGGTTTATTGTTCAGTTCACCTCCAAGCGCTGCACTTGCATCGGTGGGAAGTCCCACGAGATTGACACCCCAGGAACTGGAATCGGTCTTACCATACGTCTGATCCCAGATCAGCCCGCCCGACTCGGTGATTTTTATCAGTCTCATGGTCCGGTTTGGATCGGAGCTTCCTCCAAACAACAGGTACTCATCACCGGCAGTCCTCAGGACGGCGTTTCCATAATCTGATTTTGGCTGTGTGAGTGTTTTCTTCCATAAAACCTTTCCCGATGCAGAAACCTTTCCATACCACCAGTCCTCCATGATCTGAGTGGTATCGGTGAAGGAGGGCCCGATGAAAAGAGCGCCCCCATCGGCCGTTTCAACCAATCCGTTAATCCATTCGGCCCGGCCGCGATCCAGCCGGAGGACCCAATAGGCTTTTCCCATGAAAAACACCCTTTTTTCACTCCAGGTGCTCAGCCGTCCGTTCATGCCTTTTGCGCGGAGCCTCCAGTAATGGGGTCCCGATGCCAGTGAAGAAACCATGAAAAGGGTGTCGGTGGTGGACAGAGTTTGGTCAGCCGGTGAGAAAAGGGAATCGGAATCGATTTCGAGCTGATATTCCTGACTACCCTGCAACGGATACCAGGAAAACGTGACGGAGGCATTCTCCTCGTGTTCCCTGCCATCGGATGGTGCCTTAGGCTGAATCGTCAGAGTTGCCTCGGCAGAAACGGTCACGCTGATCAGGTTGGACTGACCTGAATTGTTGGCTTCGTCAACCGCAATGATCAGAAGGGTGTGCTGGTTTCCATCCGCCCAGAATCCCACATTCCATACAAATGTGAAGGGTGCTTTGGTATCGGTGGCAACCGTATCGCCATCCACAAGAAAGTAGACCGTCCTGATGGCGGATTCATCGGTGATGACTGGTGAAATGGATGTAGGTCCCGAGAGAAAAGCACCGTTAACCGGTGAAGTGAGGGTGACCACGGGAGGGGTGGTATCCGGTTCGGTGGCTTCCTCGCAGCCGGTGAGCAGTATAAACGCGGGGATTAACAGGGCGGACAGGATGCGGGCCATCGTTACCTCCTGATTCTAGATGCAGGTTGTTGTGTCAACACAGAAAGGTACGTGATTCTCTGGTCGGGTGGCGTACCATTTCTCACAGAGCGGACCTGTAGTATTAAGGTTTTCTGAAGTGTTCAGAAGAACTGTTCCTGCAACTGAAAAACCGGACAAATGTCCTGACTTCTGCAAACGGATTTGCCTGATCTTTGCATAAAAACCGGAGAAAACATGAAACCTGTGACCACCTTCCTGATACTGATTCTTTCGCTTCCGTTAACCGCCCAGTCTCTGCGCTGGGGAGCCGAACTGGATGCGCTGCCGTATTTATCGGGCGGCTACTACGGATCTGTGATTGCCGGTTATGACCAGTGGCAGGTCCGTGCCGTGCTCACCCGGACCACTTTACCTGATTTCGCCACCAGTGACGGGATTAAATCGCATCGGCTGGATGCAGTGGCCCTCATCGGAGATTACTTTTTTGACAGCACTGCAACAGGCTGGTGGGTGGGCAGCGGAGTGGAATGGTGGTCGAATCGCCTTGCACCGGAGTCCGGAGGCACCCGATCGTTTGAGCAATGGGTTCTTACACTGGGTGGCGGTTATACCTGGGAATTCACCTCCTGGCTGTATGTGAACCCGTGGGCAGCTCTGCATCTGCCGGTCAGCGGAACCTCGCCTGTTCAGGTGGGAAGCGTTCGTCATGAACCACAGGCGGTGGTGGTATCCGGGTCGGTGAAGGTGGGGTTCCGGTTTTAATAGGTACGCAAAGGCGTCAGGTTCAATGCGTTTTAACGCAGAGAGGCGTCAAGAGTAAATACAGGAGAACGCAAAGGTTTTTTTTGGTTTTTAATACAAGAACCATCGCGTACTTTGCGAATACGCTGCGTCGTTGCGTTTAAATGCGTTTCACCGCAGAAAGCGCAAAGGGTAAATACAGGAGAACGCAACCTTTCTGGTTTTTAAATACAGGACCCCGTCCGGCAGAAGGCTCCCCAACCCCGTAAGGGGTGCCATTATTGTAGAAAACGCGATAAAGACCAAGACCCTGAAAAACCCCGATAGGGGTGGCATTATAAAAAATGTCAGGAATGAATCATTTTTTAAACTGTGTTACTACAATAATGTCATCCCTTCGGGATTCAATACCTATCCATCGTCTCTTTGCATATTCTTTGCTGGCTTTGCGTTAAAAGTATTTCTCCCACTTGACACATACCAACTGGTATGTATAACTTTGCATCCATGACAGATACAAGACAGGCCATTCTGGAGAAAAATTTCGAGGTCATGCGCCTGAACGGCTTTCAGGGAACGCGGTCCGATAAGATCATTGAGGATCTGGGAATCACCAAGGGAGCCTTCTATTATTATTTCCCGACCAAACGGGATCTGGGTTACGCGGTGATTGATGAAATGCTCACGCCCGGTTACCTGAAACTCTGGGGCCAGGTGCGGCAACAGACAGGAACTGCTCCGGACCGGCTTGTGTCGGTCATCCGGTTGGTGGCTTCGCGGGCTGACTCTCAAAACATTCGTCTTGGATGCCCGCTGAACAATCTGGTGCAGGAAATGGCACCCATTGATGAAGGGTTCAAACAACGTCTTGATTCGCTGAGCCAGCAGATCATCGCCATGATCAGAGAAACCATTGAATCAGGCATCCGGGAAGGCAGTATCCGGCCGGAGGTGAATCCGACCGGGGTCGCTCATTTAGTCTGGGCTTCGGTGGAAGGCAGTTTTTCTATTGGGAAGGCCAGTCAGAGCACCGGGACCTTTCTGACAGCCATCGAAGCACTCGTTTCCTATATCAACAGTTTACGCACTTAAAAAAATTTACCAATAAACATACCAACTGGTAGGTATTACAATAAACAAAAACACAAGGAGATACCCATGTACGTCATCACAGGAGCCACCGGACATACCGGTTCCGTCATTGCCCACACGCTGCTGAAAGCAGGAAAATCCGTTACCGTGGTCGGCCGGTCCGCCGACAAACTGGAGGAATTGAAAAAGGCCGGTGCCCAGGTGGCCATTGGCAATCTGGAAGATGCCGCTTTTCTGACAACTGTTTTCAAAGGGGCCAAAGCGGTTTATGCTCTGATTCCGCCCAATTTTGCCACTGATCAGTTTCGTGCTTACCAGAACCGGGTGGCCGATGCGCTGGTTCTGGCTCTGAAAGCCTCACCGGTTACCCATGTGGTGACCCTCAGCAGCTTCGGTGCCCATCTGCCTGCCGGTGCTGGTGTGGTTCAGGGATTGCATGACATGGAGCAGAAATTCAAAACGCTGACCGGCACGAATGTGCTTCATCTGCGTGCCGGATTTTTCTTTGAAAATTTCTATGGCAGCATCGGTCTTTTGAAACAGGCTGGCATTTTTGGCGGATTTCCCATCGAAGGAAACATTCCCATGTCCTTCGTTCACACACGTGACATTGCAGAGAAAGCAGCCAACCATCTTCTCGCTCTGGACTTTACCGGACAAGGTCATGACTATGTGGCGGGTGATCGTAACTATACCCTCAACGAAGTGTCGGGTATCATTGGGGCGGCCATCGGAAAGCCCGGACTTTCCTGGACCCGTTTTCCCGATGCAGATGCCTATCAGGGAATGGTCGGGATGGGCTTACCGGCAGACCTTGCGAAGAACTATGTGGAATTCTGCAACCGGGCCAATGAAGGAAAACTGACAGATGGCTTCAACCGGACGGCAGCGAACACCACCAAAACCTCGGCAGCGGATTTTGCCAGGGAATTTGCGGCGGCGTATCAGGCCTGATGACTGACAGAACCGGGTGAAGGGGTTTCACCCGGTTTGGTTGGTCAGGTCCAACAGGAACTACGACTCTGAACGGCGTCGAACTTTGAATTTTCCGGTCCCCGGGTGCCGAATCCGCAAAGTCTGCAGAAACCTGCAAGTTGATAGGCTCCGCAGGGTTACTTTTGCAGGCCCAAAAGTAACCAAAATGCCCAGCCGACCGCCCGCCCTAAGGCTTCTTGTTATCGCTGCGACCCTAACCGAATCTGAACTCGTCCCGTGTACGGGCCTCAAACAGCAGATTCGGTCTTAACGGGATCTCCGCTCACAAGGGCGCCGGGTGGCCGATGTCGGCGAAGACAAAAATCCTGGAAAATGGACTTTGCATTCGCGGGTGGCCACCGGCATCGGTGGGCGGTGTGGGTGGCAAGGATCGCAGCTTTCAGATATTTTGT